>DATJCF010000171.1:0-1904 GCA_035514935.1 Rhodanobacter sp.
ACGCGCGCGCTCGAAATGGTCTCGGCTGCCAAGATCCGCCGTGCGCAGGATCTGATGAAGGCCTCACGCCCGTACGCCCGCGCCATGCGCAAGGTGATCGCGCATGTGGCTCAGGCCAGCACGGATTTCAGCCATCCGTTCCTGACCGAGCGCAACAACGTGGCGCGGGTTGGCTACATCGTGGTGTCGACCGATCGCGGCTTGTGCGGCGGCCTCAACTCCAACCTGTTCCGCCGCCTGTTGCCGGCGATTGCCGACTGGCAGAAGCAGGGCGTGCAGGTGGACGTGGTGGCGGTCGGGCAGAAGGCGGTTTCGTTCTTCCGCCGGATCAAGGGCGTCAACCTGATCGGCAGCGTGACCCATCTCGGCGAGAAGCCGAAGCTGGAGCAGCTGGTTGGCGTGATCAAGGTGATGATGGACGCGTACCAGGCCAACGGGCTGGACCGTGTGTTCCTGGCCTACAACGACTTCGTCAACACGATGGTGCAGAAACCCACGATCGATGCACTGTTGCCGCTGCCGCTGGTGGCCGCGGAGATGGAGGCACACCAGGAAGCCGGTGAATCGGCCTACGCCGGTGTGAAGCTGGAAGCGGCCAACGACTGGGATTACCTGTACGAGCCCGACGCGCAGACCGTGCTGGAGCACGTGCTGGGACGCTACATCGAGTCGGTGGTGTACCAGTCGGCGCTGGAAAACCTGGCCAGCGAGCACGCCGCGCGCATGGTGGCCATGAAGGCCGCGTCGGACAACGCGAACAAGGTGATCGACGAACTGACGCTGGTCTACAACAAGGCGCGCCAGGCCGCGATCACGCAGGAAATCTCGGAAATCGTCGGCGGCGCCGCGGCGGTCTGAAAAGCCGGGATTTGGAAAACGGGATTAGGGATTCGTAGAAGCGCAAGCGCGCTCCGGCTCTTCCAAATCCCGAATCCCGAATCCCAAATCCCAATACATCAAAGTTATCAGGTGGAGTTATCCCAATGAGCCAGGGCAAAGTTGTTCAGATCATCGGCGCGGTCGTCGACGTGGAATTCCCGCGTGACCAGGTGCCGCAGGTGTATGACGCACTGAAAATCGACGGCACCGAGATCACGCTGGAAGTGCAGCAGCAGCTCGGCGACGGCATCGTGCGCACCATCGCGCTCGGTTCCACCGAAGGCCTGAAGCGCGGCCTGCAGGCGCGCAACACCGGCGAAGGCATCAAGGTGCCGGTCGGCAAGGCCACGCTGGGCCGCATCATGGACGTGCTCGGCAATCCGATCGACGAAGTCGGCCCCATCGATGCCGAGGATCACTGGGTCATCCATCGCGAAGCGCCCAGCTACGACGACCAGGCCGCCGCCAACGACCTGCTGGAAACCGGCATCAAGGTGATCGATCTGGTCTGCCCGTTCGCCAAGGGCGGCAAGGTCGGTTTGTTCGGCGGCGCCGGCGTCGGCAAGACCGTGAACATGCTCGAGCTGATCAACAACATCGCCACCCAGCACGCCGGCCTGTCGGTGTTCGCCGGCGTGGGCGAGCGCACCCGCGAAGGCAACGACTTCTACCACGAGATGCAGGAAGCGGGCGTCGTGAAAATCGACAACCTGCCCGAGTCGAAAGTGGCGATGGTCTACGGCCAGATGAACGAGCCGCCGGGCAACCGCCTGCGCGTGGCGCTGACCGGCCTGACCATGGCGGAATACTTCCGCGACGAGAAGGACGAGAACGGCAAGGGCAAGGATGTGCTGTTCTTCGTCGACAACATCTACCGCTACACGCTGGCCGGTACCGAAGTGTCCGCGCTGCTGGGCCGCATGCCGTCCGCGGTGGGCTACCAGCCGACCCTGGCCGACGAGATGGGCGTGCTGCAGGAACGCATCACCTCGACCAAGACCGGCTCGATCACCTCGATCCAGGCC
>DATJCF010000172.1:0-18087 GCA_035514935.1 Rhodanobacter sp.
ATGCGCGCTTCCATCACCGAGAAACGCAGCCGGTCGAGCATCGCGGTGACGGAGGCGAACAGCCCGTCGCGGTCGGGCGTGTAGACGAACAATTCGGTACTGCCGCGCACCGACATCGGGTGCACGGCCACCAGCGGCACCCCGCCGCCGGCACGCAGGATGGCCGCCGTCTGCCAGGCGATCTGCTCGGGCCGGTGGCGCAGGAAGCTGAGCTGCGGGAAATCCGCCCAGATGCGCTCCACGTCCGCCTCGGCCACGCCCTGATCCATCAGCAGCGCCAGCGCATATTCCGCGCACTCCTGCACCCGCTCGCCAGCATCGCGCGGCAGGTCGACGTCGCGGCTCATGGCATAGCGTGTGGCGTGGTAGAGGTCGGCCAGCAGGCGATCCTTCCAGGCGTTCCACAGCCGCGGGCTGGTGCCGATCACGTCGGCCACGGTGAGCAGGTAGAGCTGGCCCAGTCGTTCGCGGTTCTCCACCTTTTCGGCAAAACGCTGCACCACGCCGGGGTCGGTGATGTCCTGCCGCTGGGCGGTGGTGCTCATCAGCAGATGCCAGCGCACCAGCCAGGCCACGCGCTCGACGTCACCGCGCGAAAGCCCCAGCCGGGTGCAGAACGCGCGCGCGTCTTCCTCACCCAACACCGAATGATCACCGCCGCGGCCCTTGGCGATGTCGTGCAGCAGCGCGGACAGCAACATGATTTCCGGCTTGGGCATGTCGGCCCAGATCTCGCAGCCCAGCGCGAAGTCACGCTTCGCGGCGGGGTCGGCGAAGCGCGCCATGTTGCGCAGCACGCGCAGCGTGTGTTCGTCGACGGTATAGACGTGGAACAGGTCGTACTGCATGCGGCCGAAGACCTTGCCGAATGCGGGCAATATCGCCGCCAGCAGGCCGTGCCGGTTCATCCGCCACAGCGCATCCACCGCCGGCGCGCCCCGGCGCAATAAACGCAGGAACGCGGCCAGCGCGTCGGGGTCGGTGGCCAGCATCGCTTCGTGCACGGCGGTGGCGCGGTGGATGCGGCGCATGCTGTCGGCACTGAAACCGACCACGCCGGGCAGATCCAGCCGCGCGATGAAAATCTCGATCAGGGCCGCCGGCCGACGCATGAACAGTTCGGGATCGCGCGCCGCCAGCCGCCGGCCGTAACGCACGAAGTCCGCACCGACGGGCTCTTCGTCACCGGCGGGCTCCAGCATTTCCACGAAACGTTCGGCCACCTGCACGCCCAGCCGTTCCACCTGGCTGGCCGCGCGGTAATAGCCCTGCATGAATTGCTCCACGCCCAGGTTCTTCTCGTGCTCGTCCTCGAACCCCAGCCGCGCCGCCAGCGCGCGCTGGTAGTCGAACAGCAGCCGTTCCTCGGGCCGCCCTGCCTCCAGATGCAGCGCGTAGCGGTAGCGACGCAGCGTGGTCTCCGCCTCGCACAGGCTGGTGCGCTCGGCGGGATCGAGCAGGCCTTCGACCTGCATGTCCTCGAACCCGCCCGCATGCACCAGCCGGCGCCCCAGCCAGCGCAGCGAATCGAGCGTGCGCAGGCCGCCGGGACCGTCCTTGATGTTGGGTTCCAGGTTGTAGGCGGTGTCGTCGTAGCGCGCGTGGCGGGCGTCGCGCTCGGCCAGGCGCGCGGCAAGGTAATCCGCCGGAGGCCACAGCTGCGGATCGTCGATGATGGTGCGCAACGCCACATCGCAGGTCGGGTCGCCGGCCAGCCTTCGCGCATCCAGCAGGCTGGTGAACACCGTGGCATCGCTCGACGCCAGCTCGCGGCATTGCGACAGCTCGCGCACGGCGTGGCCGACTTTCAGGCCGATATCCCACAGCGTGGCGAAGAACTGTTCCAGCGCGCGCAGCCGCGCCGGCTCGGGGGCGTCGACCAGCGCCAGCAGATCCACATCCGAATACGGAAACAGCAAACCGCGGCCGTAGCCACCCACGGCGAACAGCGCCGCGTTGTCGACCTCGCCCAGGCAGGCCGTCCATACGTGGGCGACCATGCGATCCACCGATTCGCTGCGCCGGCGCGCCAGCACGCTGGCGTCGGCACCGTCGCGGAAGGCCACCGTGAGGCTGCGATCCACATCGCCCAGCAACTGCCGCAAGGCGCGGCGCGCATCGCTGGAAACGCCCGAGCGCGGCACCGCCACGGGCAGGCGCGGCAACGGGGGCAGGACGACGGAAGGGGAAGTTGGCGGCATGAGCGGGGATGGGGTCCGGAAACGTCACGCCACTTTATTACGTGCGGGAGGTCGTGGGTCGACTCCCGCACGTCGCGATCATTGATCGGGCCAGGGCGTGAGGATCTCGAAGCCGTCGTCGGTGACGGCGATGGTGTGTTCCCACTGCGCCGACAGGGAATGGTCCTTGGTCACCACGGTCCAGCCGTCCGGCAGTTGGCGGGTCTGCGCCTTGCCGGCGTTGATCATCGGCTCGATGGTGAAGGTCATGCCCTTCTTCAGCTCCACGCCCGTGCCCGCCTTGCCGTAATGCAGCACCTGCGGTTCGTCGTGGTAGATCTTGCCGATGCCGTGACCGCAATATTCCTTGACCACGCTGAAACCCGCGCCCTCGGCATGCTGCTGGATGGCGTGCCCCACGTCGCCCAGGGTGGCGCCCGGGCGCACCACGCGGATGCCGCACATCATCGACTCGAACGCCGTATCGACCAGCCGCTTGGCCAGCACTGACGGCGTGCCGGCGATGTACATGCGGCTGGTGTCGCCGTGCCAGCCGTCCTTGATCACGGTGACGTCGAGATTGATGATGTCGCCGTCCTTGAGGATCTTGCCCTCGTTCGGAATGCCATGGCAGATCACATGGTTGACCGAGGTGCACAGCGTCTTGGGAAAGCCGTGGTAGCCCACGTTGGCGGGAATTGCCTTCTGCACGTTGACGATGTGCTCGTAGGCGAGCCGGTCCAGTTCCTCGGTGCTGACGCCCGGCTTGACGTGCTCGACCAGCATGGCCAGCACTTCGGCGGCCAGCTTGCCGGCGACACGCATGCCTTCGAGGTCTTCGGGGGATTTCAGGGTGATGGCCATGGTTTCCACTTCAATCTGTGGCGACAAAGCCTTCGGGAACCCGGTGACTTGCCGCTATGCCGGTGCACCGGCTACAATTTCGGAGTTTTGCTGATCTGACGCAGCTGTTTTGGCAGCTACCCAGCGCAAAGCGAACCGGGATTGTAACCCTCAGCGGTACAACACCCAAACCAACGCCACACACGTATCGGCACCGTCTTCGGGGTGCTGCGCCTTGCCCACTCACAAACCGGGCAGTCGCGGTCGAAGTCGGGGATGCGTGGAGGTCCCAACCCCAGGTTCCCTTCAAGGGGAGCCGACAATCGGAGTAATACCCATGGCACAAGTCACCATGCGCCAGATGCTCGAAGCGGGCGTCCATTTCGGTCACCAGACCCGTTACTGGAACCCCAAGATGGCCCCGTACATCTTCGGCGCCCGCGGCAAGATCCACATCATCAACCTCGAAAAGACCCTGCCGCTGTTCACCGACGCGATGAATTTCCTGTCGGCGCTGGCGCAGAAGCGCGGCACCATCCTTTTCGTGGGCACCAAGCGTTCCGCCCGTGAACCGTTGGCCGAAGAGGCTGCCCGCGCCGGCATGCCGTTCGTCACCTCGCGCTGGCTCGGCGGCATGCTGACCAACTTCCGCACCGTGAAGCAGTCCGTTTCGCGCCTGAAGGAGCTGGAAGCGGCCGAGACCGACGGCTCGTTCGAGAAGCTGGTCAAGCACGAAGTGCTGGCCCGTCGTCGTGAGCGCGAGAAGCTGCAGGCCTCGCTGGGCGGCATCAAGGACATGAACCGTCTGCCCGACGCGCTGTTCGTGATCGACATCGGCCACGAAGACATCGCCGTGCAGGAAGCCAAGAAGCTGGGCATCCCGGTGATCGCCGTGGTCGACACCAACTACAACCCGGACCTGGTCGATTACGCCATCCCGGGCAATGACGACGCCATCCGCGCGATCCAGTTGTACGCCCGCGCCGCTGCCGACTCCATCCTGGAAGGCAAGGCCGCCGCGCCGGCCGCCGCCCAGGGCGACGGCAACGACTTCGTCGAACTGGACGAGGAAGGCAACCCGGTGGCCAAGGTCGATCGCCCGCGCCGCGAGGCTGCCCCGCGCAAGTCCGCGCCGCGCCGCGAAGGCGGCCGTGGTTCGCGCGATGGCGCCCCTGCCGCCAGGTAAGCGCGACGACGGCGGCTCGTCCCGCCGTTGCATCCGCCGCACGCGATAACCGCGCCGGGGCATGCGTGCCCCGGCGCTTTCAAGCATTAGAGGACACCCCATGAGCAATATTTCCGCACAACTGGTCAAGGAGCTGCGCGAGCGGTCCGGCGCCGGCATGATGGAATGCAAGAAGGCCCTGGTCGAGAACAACGGCGACATCGAGACCGCGATGGAATGGCTGCGCAAGTCAGGCCTGGCCAAGGCTGACAAGAAGGCCAGCCGCATCGCCGCCGAAGGCCGCATCGTGGCCGCCCAGGCCACCGGCAAGGCCGTGCTGGTTGAAGTGAACTGTGAAACCGATTTCGTTGGCAAGGACGCGAGCTTCCTGAAATTCAGCGACGCCGTGGCCGACGTGGCACTGGACTCCAACGCCGCCGACATCGACGCACTGAAGGCTGCCGCCTATCCGGGCGGCGGCACGGTCGAGGATGCGGCCAAGACCCTGATCGCCACCATCGGCGAGAAGATCGACGTGCGCCGCCTGGCGCGCGTCGAGAACGACGGCATGATCGGCAGCTACATCCACGGCGGCCGTATCGGCGTGCTGGTGGCGCTCAAGGGCGGCTCCGAGGAACTGGCCAAGGGCATCGCCATGCACGTGGCGGCGATGAATCCTGCCTATGTTCGCGCCGATGACGTCCCGGCCGATTTCCTGGCCAAGGAAAAGGACATCGCGCTGAGCCAGATGTCCGACAAGGAAAAGGCCAAGCCAGCCGAAATCCTGGAAAAGATCGTGGCCGGCAAGGTCAACAAGATCATCTCCGAGGTCACCCTGCTGGGCCAGCCGTACGTGCTGGACACCAACGTGACCGTCGCCGACGCGCTGAAGAAGGATGGCGCCGACGTGATCTCCGTTGCCCGCCTGGCTGTGGGCGAAGGCATCGAGAAGGCCACCGAGGACTTTGCCGCCGAAGTGATGAAGCAGGCTGGCCTGGCGTGAGTCGTCCCTGACTGGTGGACCGGCCATCCTTGGCCGGACTGCTGGAAAGAGCCATGCTTCGATGAAAGGGCTGCGGGAAACCGCGGCCCTTTTCGTTGGCGACGTCCTGCCCCCCCTGCTTGCAGAGGGAGGTCGGGAGGGTGCTTCACGATTCACCACTCGTTTCTCGCCCCCTCCACTCACTCCTCCTTCCACCGCTCCGCTACAATATGCGGGTTTACCCCACACAATCCGGAGTCCTCATGAGCAACCCGCACAAGTACCACCGCATCCTGCTCAAACTCTCCGGTGAGGCACTGATGGGCGACGCCGATTACGGCATCGATCCGAAGATGATCGGCCGCCTGGCCGACGAGATCATCGAGGTGCAGCGCGCCGGCATCCAGATCGGCGTGGTGATCGGCGGCGGCAACATCTTCCGCGGCGCAGGCCTTGCCGCGGCGGGCATGGACCGCGTCACCGGCGACCACATGGGCATGCTGGCCACGGTGATGAACGCGCTGGCGATGCAGGATGCGATCGAGAAACGCGGCGGTTTCGCCCGCGTCACCAGCGCCATCCAGATCCACGACGTGGCCGAGGATTACATCCGCCGCCGCGCCATCCGCCACATCGAGAAAGGCCGCATCGTGCTGTTCGCCGCAGGCACCGGCAACCCGTTCTTCACCACCGATTCGGCCGCCGCATTGCGTGCGGTGGAAATCGGCGCCGACCTGCTGCTCAAGGCTACCAAGGTCGACGGCGTCTACACCGCCGACCCGGCCAAGCACAGCGACGCCGTGCGCTACGAGCAGTTGGCCTACGACAAGGTGATCGAGCACAAGCTCGAAGTGATGGACACGGCCGCCATCGCGCTGTGCCGCGACCAGCAGATGCCGCTGCGCATCTACGACATGACCGTGCCGGGCAACCTGATGCGGATCATGCGCGGCGAAGCGATCGGCACCCTGGTTTGCGGCGATTGAGGCCAGCAACGCTGCCGGCCGGCTTGACCCGGCTGCTATAATCGTCTGCTTGCCAGAGCTTTTCGGGAAACGTCACATGCTCAATGACATCAAGAACGATGCCCAGACCCGCATGGGCAAAAGCATCGACTCCCTCAAGCACGATCTGTTGCGCCTGCGCACCGGTCGCGCCAGCACCGCGCTGGTCGACGGCATCAAGGTGCCGTACTACGGCTCCGACATGCCGCTGACCCAGGTCGCGTCGGTCAGCCTGGCCGACGCACGCACCATCGTGGTCACACCGTGGGAAAAGCAGATGGTGGCGCCGATCGAGAAGGCCTTGATGGCCTCCGACCTGGGCATCACGCCAACCACCGCCGGTACCGTGATCCGCCTCAACCTGCCCGCGCTCACCGAGGAGCGCCGCCGCGAGCTGGCCAAGATGGTCGGCCATGAAGGCGAAAACGCGAAGATCGCCATCCGCAACGTGCGCCGCGACGCCTTGCAGCAGGTCAAGGACCTGCTCAAGGAAAAGCTGATCACGGAAGACGACGACCGCCGCGTGGACGACGAAATCCAGAAGCTCACCGACAAGGCCGTCAAGGACGTCGACGCCGTGGTGAAAGCCAAGGAAGACGAGCTGATGGCCATTTGACGATGAGTCCGTCGGCTGCCGCCGCTGTAACCAGGCACGCGCGGTCGGTCGCATGACCAGCGTGCCCGCGGCGGCGGTGCCGCGCCACATCGCGATCGTGATGGACGGCAACGGCCGCTGGGCCAAGGCCCGTCACCAGCCGCGCAGCTTCGGCCACAACGCCGGCCGCAAGGCGGTGCGCGAAGCGGTGGAATCCTGCCTGCGCGAAGGCGTGCAGGCGCTGACCCTGTTCGCGTTTTCCAGCGAGAACTGGCAGCGACCGCAGGATGAAGTCGGCGCGCTGATGAACCTGTTCGTGCGCGCGCTGGACAAGGAAGTGGATGAATTGCACGGCTACGGCGTGCGGCTGCGCTTCGTCGGCGACCTCACTGCCTTCGACGAACCGCTGCGCCGGCGCATGCAGTCGGCGATGGCCCGCACCGCCGATAACGACAAACTGCAATTGAACGTGGCCGTGAACTATGGCGGCCGCTGGGACATCGTCCAGGCCAGTCGCCAGGCCGCCGCCGCCGTGGCGCGGGGCGAGCTGCAACCGGACCAGATCGATGAAGCGCGCCTGGGCCAATGGATGAGCCTGGCCGATGCGCCGCCACTGGACCTGTTCATCCGCACGGGCGGCGAAACCCGCATCAGTAATTTCCTGCTGTGGCAGGCGGCCTACGCCGAGTTCTATTTCACCGATACCCTGTGGCCCGATTTCGACCAGGCTTGCCTGCGCGGGGCCATCGAAGATTACGCCCGCCGCGAACGCCGCTATGGCCGCACCGGCGAGCAGGTTGCCGCCACCACTGCCCAGGGATCCTGATGCTGTTCCAGCGCGTCCTCACTGCCCTCATTCTCGCCCCACTGGCGATCGCGATCGTTCTGTGGCCGCCCACGGGGATTTTCGCGCTGCTTTGCGCGGGTGCGTTTCTCGCCGCGTGGTGGGAGTGGGAGCAACTGTCCGGTCTGAAGAGCCGCACGGCCTCCATCGCCCTGTTGCTGGTGGCGGTCGCCGTGTTTGCCTTGTTGTGGTGGGGCCATGCCGCCGTGGAGATACCGCTGGTGCTGCTGGGCGTGGCCTGGTGGCTGGTGGCCTGCCTGTGGCTGCGCCATTTCGCGTTTGCCGCGGCGCCCACCAGCGAAAACCGCGCACTGAAGCTGATGGCCGGCGCGCTGATCATCTTTCCCGCCTGGATCGCGCTGGTGGCGATCCACGATCGCGAACCGCACGGCCACTGGTGGACACTGCTGGCCCTGCTGATCGTGTGGAGCGCGGACATCGGCGCGTATTTCAGCGGTCGCACCTTCGGCAAGCGCAAGCTGGCGCCGCAGGTCAGCCCGGGCAAGACCTGGGCGGGTGCCTACGGCGCACTGGTGGCCGGCACCCTGGTCGCGGTGATCGGTGGCTGGCTGCTGGATGTGCGCGGGGCTTCGCTGGTTGGCCTGGCCGTACTGGCGTGCCTGACCGTCGCCGCATCCATCGTCGGCGACCTGATCGAAAGCCTGATGAAGCGGCACGCCAAGGTGAAGGATTCGGGCACCATCTTCCCCGGCCACGGCGGCCTGTTGGATCGCCTGGACAGCGTCTTCGCCGCCTTGCCGGTGTTTGCCGCCGGCCTGTGGCTGCTGGGCCTCTGAAGTGATGGGTTGTCAGGCATGAAGAAGGTCGCCGTACTTGGCGCCACCGGTTCCATCGGCGGCAATACGCTGGATGTCATCGCGCGCCACCCGCAACGCTTCCGCGCCACCGTGCTGACCGCCAACCGGCAGGTCGCCGCGCTGGCCGAATTGTGTGTGCGCCACCGGCCGGAACTGGCGGTGATCGCCGACCCCGCGCTGGAAGCGGAACTGTCGCGGCGCCTGGCCGCGGCCGGCGTGCGCTGCGACGTCGCCAGCGGCCATCAGGCGATCACCGATGCGGCTGCCGGCACCCTGTGCGACACCGTGGTGGCCGCGATCGTGGGTGCCGCCGGACTCGATTCCACGCTGGCCGCGGCACAGGCGGGCAAACACCTGCTGCTGGCCAACAAGGAATCGATCGTGATGGCCGGCGCGCTGCTGCTGGAGGCGGTGCGCGTGGGTGGCGGTGCATTGGTGCCAGTCGATTCCGAGCACAATGCGGTGTTCCAGTGCCTGCCCGGCGGGCGCCCCGAGCTGACCCGCAGCGGTGTGCGCCGGCTGATCCTCACCGCTTCCGGCGGCCCGTTCCGCGGCCGCACCCGCGCCGAACTGGCCGGCATCACCCCCGATCAGGCCTGCAGGCATCCGAACTGGGTGATGGGCCGCAAGATTTCCGTCGACTCCGCCACCCTGATGAACAAGGGGCTGGAGGTGATCGAGGCGCACCACCTGTTCGGCGCGCCCGCCGATGCCATCGACGTGCTGGTGCATCCGCAGAGCCTGGTGCATTCGATGGTGGAATACGTCGACGGCTCGGTGCTGGCCCAGCTTGGCAACCCGGACATGCGCACCGCCATCGCCCACGCGCTGGCCTGGCCCGACCGGGTGGAATCGGGTGTGCCGTCGCTGGACCTGGCCGCCTGCGCGCCGCTGGCGTTCGAGGCGCCGGACCTGTTGACCTTCCGCTGCCTGGCGCTGGCTTATCAGGCTTTGCGTGCCGGCGGCGACAGCCCGGCGATACTCAACGCCGCCAACGAGGTCGCCGTGGAGGCGTTTCTCGCCGGCGCGTTGCCCTTCCTGTCGATCGCCGACGTCGTCGAGAGCGTATTGACGGAACTGCCGGGGCAAGCCGTGGTCGATGTGGGGGCGCTATGTGAACGCGACCGGATCGCCCGTGCGGCGGCCCGGCGCGTTCTGCAGCATGCTTGCTGATATTCTGTAGCCCGCGATTTTCCTCAACTTCGGCACTTGATGACTTCCTTCTTCGGCTCGGTATTCTGGTTACTGGTCACGCTCGGCGTGCTGGTGACCTTTCACGAATTTGGCCATTACTGGGTCGCACGCCGCTGTGGCGTCAAGGTGCTGCGTTTTTCGGTGGGTTTTGGCCGCGCGATCTGGAAACGGACCGGCCGCGACGGCACCGAATACCAGATCGCGGCGATCCCGCTGGGCGGCTACGTCAAGATGCTCGACGCCCGCGAAGGCGAGGTCGACCCGGCCTTGCGCGCGCAGGAATTCACCGGCAAGTCGGTATGGAAGCGCATCGCCATCGTGGCGGCCGGTCCCGGGTTCAACCTGATTTTCACGATCGTGGCGTTCTGGGCGATGTTCATGCTGGGCAAGCCCGACGTGGCGCCCGTGGTGACCGCCACGCCAAACAGCATGGCGGCTGCCGCGGGCATACAGCCGGGCGATCGCATCCTGGCGGTCGATGGCGCGCCGGTGACGACCTGGAGCGACTCCATGGCGGCGGTGGCCAACGCCCTGCTGGGCCGCCAACCGCTGCCGCTGACCGTGCGCGACGCCGATGGTGCGCAACGCCAGCTGGTGTTGCCGCTGAATCAACTGCCCGCCGGCCAGGATGTGGGCCATTACCTCGACACGCTGGGCCTGAAACTGGCGCCGCCGCCGGCCATCGCCGCCACCGTAATGGCGGGCCAGCCAGCCGCGCTGGCGGGCATGCAGGGTGGTGACCGCATCATCAGCGTCAACGGCAAGGCAGTAACGGATTTTTCGGCGTTCGGTGATCTGGTGCAGCAGGAGGCGGCGACGTCACCCACGCTCGCGCTGGTGGTCAATCGCAACGGCCAACGGCTGAAGCTGGATGTCACCACCCGCTTCGAATCGCTGCAGGGCCAGCCGGCGCGCTGGGTGATGGGCGTGGGCTCGCCGGTGACCGAACTGGCCACCCTTCACTACGGCCCGCTGCGGGCGCTGAGTGCTTCGCTGGAAACCACCTGGCGCAACACCACGCAGACGTTCAGCATGCTCGGCAAGATGCTCACCGGTGAGGCGTCGACGAAGAATCTTTCCGGCGTGATCGGCATCGCCGAGGTGGCCAACGCATCGGCCAGCATGGGCCTGCCGTGGTTCCTGCAATTCCTGGCATTGGTGTCGCTGAGCCTGGCCATTCTCAACCTGCTGCCGATCCCGGTCTTGGACGGCGGCCACCTGCTGTATTACCTTGTCGAGTTGGTCAAAGGCAGTCCCGTCAGCGAACAGGTCATGATCGTCGGTCAATACATCGGCCTGGCGCTGCTGTTCACCCTGATGGGGTTGGCGTTCTACAACGATATTCACCGCATGCTGCTGTCGTGACGCCAGCGCTTCACAACAAGCTCATGACCGCGGCACACCACTGTGCGTGGCATCGCGACGGCGGACCTCGCGATGCACCACGGCCACGTGTCAGTACTTTCTCGAAGCGGGATTCGTCCTTAGCTTCACTGTTGATCGAGGTGGCCGCGCAGGCTGCCTCATCCAAATAACCCATCGGAATCGACGATGAAGCGTGTCGCCGCCCTGCTCCTGCTTGCCTCCCTCTCCGCCAACGCGTTTGCGTTCGCCCCCTTCGTGGTGTCGGACATCCGCATCGACGGGCTTAGCCGCATCGCGGCCGGCACGGTTTACAACTACCTGCCGGTGGACAAGGGCGACCAGATGACCAATGCGCAGGCCCAGCGGGCCATCCGCGCGTTGTACGACACCAAGTTCTTCACCGACGTGGAACTCAGCCGCGAAGGCGACATCCTGGTGATCAAGGTGGTCGAGCGGCCGTCGATCAGCAAGCTCACCTTGCGCGGCAACAAGGACATCAAGTCCGACGATCTGAAGAAGGGCCTGAAGGAAATCGGCCTGACCGAAGGCGAGACCTTCGATCGCCTGGCGCTGGACCGGGTCCGGCAGGAACTGGTCCACCAGTACTACAACCGGGGCAAGTACAACGTCTCGGTGTTGCCGCACGTCACCAAGCTCGATCGCAACCGGGTGGCGGTGGAAATCGAGATCCGCGAAGGCAAGGTGTCGAAGATCAAGGAAATCAACATCCTCGGCAACCGCGCCTTCACCGACAAGGAAATCCGCAGCGATTTCGAATCGGGCACCACCAACTGGACGTCGTGGTATTCGAAGAACGACCAGTACTCGCGCGAAAAGCTTTCCGGCGACATGGAAAAGCTGCAGTCCTACTACATGAATCGCGGCTACGCCGACTTCGGCGTCGACTCCACCCAGGTGACGATCGCGCCGGACAAACGCACGATGTACGTGGCCGCCGACGTGAAAGAAGGCGAGATCTACAAGGTCAGCGCCGTGAAGCTGCTGGGCGACCTGATCCTGCCGGAATCCACCTTGCGCCATCTGGTTATCGTGGCGCCGGGCGACACCTTCAACCGCGCCGCGGTGGAAGCCAGTACCGACGGCATCAAGGCACTGCTGGCCAACCTCGGCTACGCCTTCGCCAAGGTCACCTCGATTCCCAAGCTGGACAAGGAAAAGCGCACCGTCGACCTCACGCTGTACGTCGAGCCGGGCGAGCGCGTGTACGTGCGCCGCGTGGTTTTCCAGGGCAATACCCGCACCGAGGACAGCGTGCTGCGCCGCGAGATGCGCCAGCTCGAAGGGACGTTCTACTCGCAGGCCGCCGTCGACCGCTCCAAGATCCGCCTGCAGCGACTGGGCTATTTCAAGAAGGTCGACATCGACAAGAAGCTGGTTCCCGGCACCCAGGACAAGGTCGACGTGACGGTCAAGGTCGAAGAGCAGTCCGCCGGCAGCATGCAGTTCGGCGTGGGCTATTCGCAGTATTCGGGCATGATCCTGTCGGCCTCGGTATCGCAGAACAACCTGTTCGGCAGCGGCGACAGCTTTGCGATCAGCGGTGAGCGCAGCAGCTATTACACGCGCTTCAACCTCAACTATTACAACCCGTACCTCACCGACAACGGCATCGGTATCGGCTACAACGCCACGTATTCCAAGACCGATTACGGCAATACCGAACTGGCCAACTACGAGACGAGCACCAAGGCGTTCTCCACCTACCTGGGTCTGCCGCTCGGCGAAACCGACAGCCTGCGCCTGGGCCTCGGCATCAGCAGCAACCGCATCGTCACCAGCTTCTACAGCCCCCCGCAGTTCGTGGCATACCAGGACCAGATCGGAAATCGCACCGAGCACGCCTGGACCGGTACGATCGGCTGGAACCACGACACCCGCAACGGTTACTGGGCACCCACCCGTGGTGGCCTGCTGGCGGCGTCGGTGGATGTCGCCCTGCCCGGTTCGACGGCGAAGTACTGGAAGTTCTTTGCTCAGGCCAACCACTACTGGCCGGTCGGCCTGGGCTTCGTGCTGTACCTCGATGGCCAGGTCGGTTACGGCGAAAGCTATGGCAAGAACGGCATCAGTGACGAGCAGTTCGAAGCGTTGAAAGCCGCCAGCGCGAAGGAAAATCCCAACCATGTCCTGACCGACATGCGTAATGACTTCCCGTTCTGGCAGAACTTCTACTCCGGCGGCGTGCGCGACGTGCGCGGCTTCCAGGACAACACGCTGGGCCCGCGTTCCTGCGTAGGTCCGAACGCGACGCAGAATGCCAACGGCACCTGCACCGGCGGCTACTACTCCTACGCACAACCGATCGGCGGTGCGTTCAAGGTGCTTGGCACGGCGCAGGTGTTCATCCCGCTGCCGTTCCTGAAGGACATCAACACGGCCCGCGTGTCCTGGTTCATGGACGTCGGCAATGCGTACAAGGACTACCAGAGCTTCGACGCCAAGCAGTTGCGCGCATCGACAGGTTTGTCGCTGCAGTGGCAGGCGCCGATCGGCCCGCTGATCATCAGCCTGGCCGTGCCGATCCGCTCGCAGAAAGAAGACCATCACTACGAGGAGCGGGTCCAGTTCACCTTCGGGAGCCAGTTCTGATACCGGACCTCCCGCAAACGCTGGAAAGGAGCGCGGCGATGCCGCGCTTTTCCGTTTCGCGTCCCTCGCGCCTTCGGAGATGACCGTGAGCACGACCACCAGCTACACACTGGCCGAACTGGCCGAGCGCTTCGGTCTCGTCGCGCATGGCGACGCGGCCGTGCGTGTCGACGGAGTCGGCACCCTGGCGGCGGCGGGGCCGAGCCAGCTCAGCTTCCTCGCCAACAGTAAATACACCGCCCAGCTGGCCGCCAGCGGCGCCGGCATCGTGGTCGTCCGCGCGGAAAACCTGGCCGAGCGCCCGGGTGCCGCGCTGGTCGCGGCCGACCCGTACCTGGCCTACGCGAAAATCGCGGCGCTGTTCGAACGTTTGCCGGCGGCGCCGGTGGGCATCCATCCCAGCGCGGTGGTCGCGTCCACGGCACGGGTCAGCCAGAGCGCCAGCATCGGACCGTGCTGCGTGATCGGCGACGACGCCGTGATCGGTGACGGCGTGGTGCTGGGGCCTCATTGCATCATCGGCGACGGCTGCACCGTGGGCGCGCACTCGCGCCTGGTGGCGCGGGTGACGCTGGTGGTTCGCGTGACGCTGGGCCAGCGCGTGCTGATCCATCCGGGCGCCGTGATCGGCTCGGACGGGTTCGGCCTGGCGTTCGACCGTGGCGGCCCTGATCCGGCCCATTGGGTAAAAATGCCGCAACTGGGTGGCGTGCGCATCGGCGACGATTGCGAGATCGGCGCCAACACCACCATCGACCGCGGGGCGCTGGAAGACACCGTGCTGGAAGAGGATGTGCGGCTGGACAACCAGATCCAGATCGCCCACAACGTGCACGTGGGCGCGCACACGGCGATGGCCGGCTGCGCGGCAGTGGCCGGCAGCGCGAAAATCGGCCGCTATTGCATGATCGGCGGCAACGCGGGCGTGCTTGGCCATCTGGAACTGGCTGATCGGGTTACCATTACCGCCAAGAGCCTGGTTACCCATTCAATCCACGAGCCGGGCGAATATTCATCCGGGGTACCGTTGCAGGAAAGCCGCCCATGGCGGAAGAATGCCGCGCGCTTCAAACATCTGGACGCGTACGCGCGCCGCCTGTCGGCGCTGGAAAAGGACAAGAATCATGAGTGATAACACCCCGGCGATCACCCTGCCGGTGACTGTGGAACAGATCCAGAAACTGTTGCCACACCGCTATCCGTTCCTGCTGGTCGACCGGGTCATCGAGATCGTGCCGGAGACCAGCATCGTGGCGCTGAAGAACGTCACCATCAACGAGCCCTTCTTCAACGGCCATTTCCCGAACCACCCGGTGATGCCCGGCGTGCTCATCATCGAGGCGATGGCGCAGGCCGCCGGCCTGCTGACCCAGCTCAGCAACCGCTCCAAGGGCCTGATCGAGGCGCCGTTGTTCTACCTGGTGAAGGTCGACAACGCGCGCTTCACCGCACCGGTGGTGCCGGGCGACCAGTTGCGCTTCGAAGTGACGCAGAAGCGCGTGATGCGCGGCATGGGCCTGTTCCTTGCGCGCTCGCTGGTGGATGGCAAGGAGGTAGCCTGCTGCGAACTGATGTGTGCGGCGAGGTCGGAGAAATGACCCCGCCCGCCTCGATCCACCCCACCGCCCAAGTCGATCCAGCCGCCGTCATCGGCGCCAATGTCAGCATCGGCGCGTACAGCGTGATCGGTGCGGACGTGCACGTCGGCGAAGGCACCGTGATCGGGCCGCACGTGGTGATCGAGGGTCCCACCCGCATCGGCCGCGACAATCGCATCGCCCAGTTCGCCTCGCTGGGCGGCGACCCGCAGGACAAGAAATTCGGCGGCGAGCACACCGAGCTGGTGATCGGCGACCGCAACCTGATCCGCGAGTTCGTCACCATCAACCGCGGCACCGGCGACGGCGGCGGCTTCACCCGCCTCGGCAACGACAACTGGGTGCTGGCCTACGTGCATATCGCGCACGACTGCCAGATCGGCAACAACGTGGTGTTTTCCAATTATTCGGCGCTGGCCGGGCACGTGGAAATCGGCGACTGGACAATCCTTTCCGGCTATTCGGGCGTGCACCAGTTCTGCAAGGTGGGCGCACACGCATTCATCGGCATGGGCTGCCTGGTCGGTCACGACGTGCCGCCGTTCGTCACCATGGCCAACGAGCAGCAAGGCCGCCCGCGCGGCATCAACAGCGAAGGCCTGAAACGTCGCGGCTTCGACGCGCCACGGATCGCCGCGATCAAGCGCGCCTACCGCACGCTGTACATGGCCGGCCTGTCGCTGCCCGAAGCACGCGAGCAACTGGCTACGCAGGCCCGCGAAAGCGACGACGTGCGCGCCATGCTCGACTTCATCGACCGCAGCGAGCGGGCGCTGGCGCGATAAGCGCATCGCGCTTGTCGCGAAATCAAACACGCGCTCTTGATCTGATTTGGAGGGGCGACAATGCAAAACATCGACGCCTCTGCCCCAACCTTCGCCATCATCGCCGGCGAGGATTCCGGCGATCAGCTCGGTGCCGACCTGATCGAGGCCTTGCGCCGACGTTATCCGCAGGCCCGCTTCGTGGGCATCGGCGGCGCGCGCATGCAGGCGCAGGGTTTCGAGTCCTGGCATGACATCCGCGAGTTGTCGGTGATGGGTTTCGTGGAGGTGCTGAAGCATCTGCCGCGGCTGTTGCGCCTGCGCCGGACGCTGGTTGCCCGCTTGTTGAAGACGCGGCCCGAGGTGGTGATCGGCATCGACGCTCCCGACTTCAACCTCGCCGTCGAGCGCCGCCTGAAAGAGGCCGGATTGCGCACCGTGCACTACGTCAGCCCGTCGGTATGGGCGTGGCGGGAAAAGCGCGCCGCCCAGATAGGCCGCAGCGCCGACCGCGTGCTGTGCCTGTTTCCGATGGAGCCGGCGATCTACGCCAAGCACGGTGTCGACGCGCGCTTCGTGGGCCATCCGCTGGCCGACCGTTTTCCACTGGTGGCCGATCGGGTGGCTGCGCGCGAGGCGTTGCAATTGCCGCAGGAAGCGCCCGTGCTGGCGTTGCTGCCCGGCAGCCGCCCTTCCGAGCTGTCGCGACTGGGGCAGCTTTTCATCGACGCCGCGCACCGCGTGGCGGCCGCGATTCCGGGATTGCGCGTGGTGATACCCGCCGCCAACCCGCAGGTGCACGCCATGCTGAAGACCATGCTGGCCAACGGCACGCGCGATGAAACCGCGCCGCTGCTGCTCGATGGCCACGCCCACGAGGCGATGATGGCAGCCGACATGGTCCTGCTCGCCTCCGGCACCGCCACCCTGGAGGCGATGCTGGCCAAGCGGCCGATGGTGGTGGGTTATCGCGTGGCGCCGATGAGTTACCGCATCGCCCGCGCGCTGAACATGCTGAAGACCGACATCTTCACCCTGCCCAATATCCTGGCACGCGCCGAAGGCTTGCCCGACCGGCCCGTGCCCGAATTGATGCAGGACGATTGCACCGCGGAGAAACTCGCCGACGCCACCTTGGCGCTGTTCCGCGACAGCGAACGCCGCGGCGCCGTGGTGGCCGCCTTCGAACACCTGCACCAGGCCTTGCGCGGCGACGACCACAACCACGCCGCCGACCGCGCCGCCACGGCCGTGGCCGAGTTGCTGGAGCACGCGCATGCCCGTGCTTGAGCGCCCCGCACGTACACGCGCCGCCACCCCGTTCTCGCGCCGCAAGGGTTACGTCGCCACCACCAGGGGCTTGCTGGTGGCCGGTGTCGACGAAGCCGGCCGCGGACCGCTGGCCGGCCCGCTGGCGGTGGCGGCGGTCATCCTCGATCCGTCGCGGCCCATCAAGGCGCTGGACGATTCAAAGAAACTCACCGAAGCGAGACGCGAGGCCCTGTATCCGCAGATCATCGAACGCGCGCTGGCCTGGTGCGTGGTGATGATCGAGGTGGAAGAGATCGACCGCCTCAACATCTTCCACGCCACCATGGCCGGCATGAGTCGCGCGGTGGCCGGGCTGAGCGTGGTTGCGCAGGAAGCATTCATCGACGGCAACCAGCTGCCCAGGGACCTGCCCTGCCCCGGCCGTGCCATCATCGGTGGCGACGCACGCGTGCCGGCGATCAGCGCCGCATCGATCCTGGCCAAGGTCAGCCGCGACCGCCTGATGGTGGCGATGGAAGACGAGTATCCGGGCTACGGCTTCGCCACGCACAAGGGCTACGGCACCCCGTTGCACCTCGCCTCGCTGCAACAGCTGGGCCCTTGCCGCCAGCACCGGCGCAGCTTTGCCCCGGTGGGTCGGTTGCTGCAACAGCCCCTGCTCTGAGGACCGGCGCCAGCATGGGTGCCGTTTGGCGCAAACCGCGCACATGTCAATCTTGCCGATGCGCAGGGCGCCCGGTAGCCTGCATGGATTCAGCGCGTAAGACTGCATGACCGTCCGCTACACCCACCTGCACCTGCACAGCGAATACTCGCTGGTCGATTCGACCATCCGCATCAAGGCGCTGGTCGG
>DATJCF010000173.1:0-8753 GCA_035514935.1 Rhodanobacter sp.
CCACGCGTCGAGCCCGCCCAGCAGCGGCCGTACGCGGCGGTAACCGAGCGCCATCAGCAGCTTGGCCGCCTTGGCCGCGGAGACTTCGTTGGGGCAGCTGCAATAGATCACCAGTTCGTGATCCGGCGGTATGTCATGCAAGGCGCGGTCGACGCTGTCCAGGTCGGCTAGCAGCGCCTGGGATCACACGGGAATCGAACAGGCGCGCCGGTTGGAGCGTACGCCAATCATGATCGGAGATCGGCCGCCGGCGATGGCCTGGTTCAACTTGTCCACCGTGATGCGCGCCATGCGCAAGGCCAGCAGCAAGCGGCGGCGCTGCCACCATTTGACGGCGATGTAGAGCGTGAGCAGCACCAGCAGCAGCTCGAAGGTGAACGTACCCGCGCTGGCCAGCGTCGCCAACACCACGTCGACCTGCGCGGCGAAGGCATAGCCGAGCCCCACCGCCAGCACCACGCCGCTCAGCGGCAACCGATCGGTCGCTCTGGGCCACCGCCCGGGATTGCAAACCCCGCCGGCTATCTACGCGGGCTGGGCGTCCATGAGCGCCTTGTGACTGATGCGACGGGCACCGGAGATCACCAGCGGCAGCCACACCAAGGTCAACGCCGCCGCGCAAACGAAAATGCCGCTGGGGCCCAATCGCCCCAGCGCGATGCCGCCGAAGGTGCCGCCCACGAACGCGCCGATGAACTGGCTGGTGGAGTACGCGCCCATGGCCGCGCCGCGCAGGTGCGCCGGCGCCAGCCGCGAAACCAGGCTGGGCAGCGCGGCCTCCAGCAGGTTGAACGCGGAAAAAAATACCGTGGCGGCCACGCCGAACGCGATCAGGTGGTTGCCCGACAGCGCGAACCCCAGCAATGCCAGCCCGATCGCCACCACGCAGACCATCACGATGCGCAGGCTCTGCGCGATCTCGCGCATGTGGCGCAGGCTGCCGCCCATCACCAGCGCGGCCACCACCATCACCGGCAGGTACAGCTCCCAGTGCCGGTTTACCGGCAGGTTCAAGGTGTTTGCCAGCAACAGCGGCAAGCCCACGAAGCTGGCGGTCAGCAGCGCGTGCAGGAAGAACACCGAGCCGTTCAGCACCATCATGCGGCTGTCGCGCAACATCACCAGCACATGGCCGAAACCAGCTGCGGCCGGCGCCTGTGCCCGTTCGGGCGTGGGCACGATCAACCACAGCAGCGCCAGCGAGATCAGCGCCAGGATCGAGGTGGCGGCAAACAGGCCCGGCAGGCCGTCGATGGCTTCCAGCGGCGGCCCCAGGATCAGCGCCAGCAGGAACGCCAGCCCGATCGACACGCCGATGATGCCCATCACCTTGCCGCGGTTTTCCTCGACCGTGAGGTCGGCCGCCAGCGCGATGCCGGCACCGGCCACCGCGCCCATGCCCTGCACCGCGCGACCGATCACGATGCCGGTCAACGTATGCGACATCGCCGCGATCAACCCACCCAGCGCGAACAGCAGCAGCCCCAGGGTGATCGCCGGCTTGCGTCCGATCCGGTCGGACAACAGCCCCAGCGGAATCTGCAGCAGCACCTGCCCCAATCCGTACACGCCCAGCGCCAGTCCGATCATGAAACCGGTCGAACCGGGCATCGTTTTCGCGTACAGCGAAAACACCGGCATGATCAAGAACAGGCCGAACAAGCGCAGGCTGATCACGCAGGCCAGGGTCAGGGCGCTGCGCCGTTCCAGGCGGGAGAGTTTGCTCACCGGGGTACCGATTTCGGGGAAGGCATGGGCGGCATTATAGAGTCGCGGCCCATGCAGCGGTTTGTGGCGACATGTCGCGGCCGCGCATGGCGCGCGCTGATCACACCATGCGGGTGACCGCCCGGCCCTATAATCGAACCGATAACCTCCTTGAATTTCCCCATGACCTCGATGCCAGCCGACGCCAGCCGCCCCGCCGACTTTGCCCGGGTGCGCGATCTTGCCGCCACCGACATGCAACGCGTCGACGCGCTGATCCGCCACCGCCTGTCCTCCGACGTGGTGCTGATCAACCAGATCGCCGACCACATCATTGCCGGCGGCGGCAAGCGCCTGCGCCCGATGCTGCACACGCTGGCTGCCGGCGCGGCCGGCTACAGCGGCGAGCAGCACGTGAAGCTGGCGGCGGTGATCGAGTTCATCCACACCTCCACCCTGCTGCACGACGACGTGGTGGACGAATCGGACCTGCGCCGCGGCCGCAAGACGGCCAATGCGCTGTGGGGCAACGCGGCCAGCGTGCTGGTGGGCGATTTCCTGTATTCGCGCTCGTTCCAGTTGATGGTGGAGCTGGACGACATGCGCATCATGCGCATCCTGGCCGACACCACCAACACCATCGCCGAGGGCGAGGTGCTGCAGTTGCTCAATATCGGCAACGCCGACGTCAGCGAGGCAGCCTACCTGGCGGTGATCGAGCGCAAGACCGCCGTGCTGTTTGCCGCCGCCACCGAGCTCGGCGGCATCCTGGGCGGCCTGCCGCAAGCGCAGGTGGATGCGCTGCGCCGCTACGGCATGGAGCTGGGCTACGCGTTCCAGATCGCCGACGACCTGCTCGACTACGTTTCCAGCCCCGAAGCGCTGGGCAAGAATATCGGCGACGACCTGGCCGAGGGCAAACCCACGCTGCCGGTGATCTATGCGCTGGAAAAAGCCAGCCCGGATCAGGCGCAGTCGCTGCGTCATGCGATCGAGCACGGCGGTCTGGATTCGCTGGACCGCATCATCGCCTCGATCCGCGACTCCGGCGCACTGGAGCGCACCCGCGAGCGCGCATTTGCCCACGCGCAGGCGGCCCGCGATGCCCTGGCCGCCCTGCCCGCTTCCAACTATCGCGACGCCCTGGCCACCCTGGCCGACTATTCGGTGCAGCGCACCTTCTGAACCCGAAGTTTTTTGTGAGCGGCTTCAGCCGCGATGCCCTTCGTCCATCCAATCAGAAAAGCACCGCGACCGAACTCACCTCACGGCTTGCCCGCAAACGTCTCGTGCAACCAGTCATGCATCAGGCGATAGCTGCGCTTGGCGATGGGTTCGTCATAACGGCAGCCGGGCGAGTTCTCGCCCACCTCGGTGAAGCAATGCACCGCGTGGCCGATCACCACGAACTGCCAGTCGGCCGGGCTCCGGCGCATTTCATCCATGAACGCGTCGGCAGCCGGCATGGTGCCCTTGTCGTCGGCACCGTTCAGCACCAGCACGCGTGCCTTGATGTTCTTCGCCAGCGCCGGGGCGTCGGTTTCCAGCCCGCCGTGGAACGACACCACCGCCCCCACGTCGGCGCCGCTGCGGGCCAGGTCCAGCACCGCGCTGCCGCCGAAACAGAAGCCGATCGCGCCCAGGCGGGCAACGTCGAGCGGCGCCGTGCCGACCTGTGCTTTCAGCTGATCGAGCGCGTGGCCGATGCGCTGGCGCATCAACGCACGGTTGGTATACAGCGGCTTCACCGCAGCCTGCGCCTCGGTGAAGGAGCCGGGCCGGACCTTTTCGCCGTACATGTCGGTGAGCAGGATCACGTAGTCGCTGCCGGCGATCGCCTCGGCTTTTTTCACCGCGCCATCGTTGACGCCGTACCAGTTCGGCACCATCACCAGGCCCGGGCGTTTTGCCGTCGTGGCGTCGTCGTAGATCAGCACGCTGTGGAATTTCGTGCCGTCCAGGGTCCAGTCCACGGCACGATGGACCATTTTGGCGTTGGCGGAAAACGCCGCGCCGGCAAGCACAAGCAGGCAACACAATCGAACGATGCGCATGAGGTTGGCTCCGGTGGGTGGTTATTGCCCTGCCGCGTGTCCTGACAGCAGGCGTTTCAAGGGCGTAAGGCGATCGAGCAGGCGGATGCCGGCACCGCGCGCGGCCACCAGCGGCGACGATTGCCAGGCATAGACCCGCGCCAGCGCATCGAAACCCAGCGCATCCAGCGTGTCGGCGCTGCGGCGGCGACGGGCGTAGCGGCGCAGCACGTGCGCGGCGCCGATGTCCCGACCGGCGGCGCGCGCGGCCAGCAGCGTGTCGCGCAATTCGGCCACGTCGCGCAGGCCCAGATTGACGCCCTGCCCGGCCAGCGGATGCACTGCATGGGCCGCATCGCCCAGCAACGCGAAACGATCGGCCTGGTAGCGCTCGGCCAGTTGCAGCTTCAACGGAAACGAGGCGCGCGGCGTGGTGCCGGTGACGCGGCCCAGCCGGAAATCGCTGGCCACGCCCAGTGCATCACGGAAGGCGGCATCGTCCAGCGCCAGCACGCACTGCGCCTGCTCCTCGGGCAGCGACCACACCAGCGAGCTGCGGCCATCGGCCAGCGGCAGCAAGGCCAGCGGACCGTCGGGCAGGAAACGTTGCCATGCGGTGCTTTCGTGGGGGCGTTCGGTATGCACGTGAGCCACCACTGCGCGCTGCGCGTAATCGCGGCCACGCGTGCCGATGCCGGCCAGTTGGCGCAGTGGCGATGAGCTGCCGTCGGCCGCCACCAGCAACGCCGCCGACAGCGTTTCGCCGTTATCCAGTTGCAACCGGACGTGATCCTCGCGCGCCTCGAAACCGCGTACCGCCGACGGGCACAGCCGCCGAACGCCCGCGGCTTCCAGCGCCTGCCACAGCATCCACTGCACCAGATTGTTCTCGACAATAAACCCCAGTTCCCGCCGACCTTCGGCCGCCGCATCGAAATCGATCGCCGCGCCGCTGGCCGCATCCCATACGTGCATGTGCGCATAGGCGGATGCGCGCGCGTCGCGGATGGACGGCCAGACGCCGAGCTCATCCAGCAGCGCGATCGACGACGGCGCCAGCCCGACCACGCGCAGATCCACTTCGTCCTGCGACTGCCACGGCGTCGGCGCACGCGCTTCCAGCAACACCGTATCGAAGCCCGCGCGCGCCAGCGCCAGCGCGGTGGCGGCGCCGACCATGCCGCCGCCGACGACGGCAACGTCAGGCATCGCGGCACGCCGGCGCGGTGTTTCCCGCAGCGGGCGGTTCATGGCAAGCGCCCCAGCACGGCCAGCGGTGGTTCGCCGCGAAAGCCCATGCCGCGCCGCGCCAGCGCGCGTTGCAGCGGTGGCACCCGATCGCAGGCCAGCAACGCCAGCGAGCGCAACGGCCCCAGCAGAGGCTGCGGCAGGCAGGCCAGCCGCACCAGGCCATGGCTCATCGCCATGGTGCCGTCGCGATCCGGCGCGCGCCGCGCCGCATAATTTCGCAACAGACCGGCGGCACCCGGATCGATGGCAGTGGCCAGCAATTCGGACAGGGTCAGCGCATCGCGCAAGCCGAGGTTGAAGCCCTGCGCGCCGATGGGATGGATGGTCTGCGCCGCATTGCCGACCAGCACCGCACGCGGGCCGATCGCCTGCTGCGCGGCAATGCGGTGGATGGCATAGGGATGCCTCCGACCCGGCCGCGCCAGCCGCCCCAGCCGCCAGCCAAAACGCTGCTGTGCCAGCGCAATGAAGTGCTCGTCATCCATCGCCGCCACCGCCTCGGCCTGCGCCGCGGGCACGGTGAGCACCAGGCCGCAGCGACGCTCGGCCAGCGGCAGCAGCGCCACCGGGCCGTCGTCGGCGAAGCGTTCGTAGGCACGGCCGGCGTGGTCGCGTTCCGGCGTGACGGTGCTGACAAACAGGGTTTGCCCGTAGTCGTGCCGTTCCGTGTCGATACCCAATTGCGTGCGCACGAAGGATTCGCTGCCATCGGCACCCACCAGTAACGCGGTGTCGACCTGGCACACGCCATCCGTAGTGGCGATACCGGCACGCCAACCCGCCGCCAGCGGTTGCAGGGTTTGCAAGGTGGCGGGGGCCAGGCGCGTCAGCCGGGTGCATTCATCCAGCCGTTGCAACAACGCGGCACCCAGTTCGCGCGCGGGCAAGGTCCAGCCCAGCGCGTTCACGCCATGCCGGGCCGCGTCGATGCGCGCGCTACCGAACTCGCCCGCGCGGCTTACATGGATATGCCGGATCGGCGTGGCGCGACCAGCGGCATGGCGCCATACGCCGATGGCATCCAGGCCGTTGACGGTGGCGCGCGCCAGCGCCAGGTTGCGCTCGTCATAGCTGGGCTGCTGGTCGGCGCGCGGCGCGGCGGTTTCCACCAGGGTGGCGGCGATGCCAGCCGCGTCCAGCGCGATGGCCAGGCTGGCGCCGACCAGGCCGCCGCCCACGATCAGCACGCCGGGGTTCGAGTCGGGGAAAGGCAGCGGTGCATTCATCCGCCGATGATACCTGCGGCTCTCGTCGCGGCCACATTGGGCTAAACTGCGTGTCTCTCACCGCCGCACATGGAGCCACGCATGCCCAAGACATCAACCCAGCGCCTGGGCATTTTCGTGGCTCTCGCCGTGGTGATGGCCGCCACCCGCATGCACCACTCGATCCTGCATCATTTCGATGCGCTGCCGGATGCGTCCTGGGGCATTTTCTTCCTCGCCGGCTTCTGGCTGCGTGGAGCGGGCCGCTGGGCGTTCCCGTTGCTGATGGCCGAAGCGGTGCTGATCGATTACCTGGTGATTTCCGGCCAGGGCCTGGATTTCTGGAGCCATTACTGCGTGTCGGCGGCCTACCTGGCCCTGCTGCCCGCCTACTTCAGCCTGTGGATGGGCGGCAGCCTGCTGGCGCGTCATCAGGTGGGTCTGCGGTTGCAGACGCTGGGCATGGCCGCGGTGGCCTTTCTGGCGAGCTGGGCCGTCTGCTATCTGCTGTCCAACGGCAGCTTCTACTGGCTGAGCGACAGCGTGCCCCTGCCCCGCAGCATGGCGGCGTGGTCGGCCAACATGGCCGACTGGTACCTGCCATTCCTGCAGACCACGGCCTTGTACGTGGGCATTGGTGCCGTGTTGCATGTGCTGGCGACGCAGGTGTCGCGTGCGCTGAACGGCGCGGCTCACTCGTCCCGCTGATCGGCGATGGGCAACCGGCTGTCGCGGATCTACACCCGAACCGGTGACGACGGCAGCACCGGGCTGGGCGATGGCTCGCGGGTGGGCAAGGATTCGCTGCGCGTCACCGCCTACGGCACCGTCGACGAGCTCAACAGCACGATCGGCATGGTGCTGGCCACCGACGGCGTGCCGGATGAAGTTCGCGAGATCCTGACCCAGGTGCAGCACGATCTGTTCGACCTGGGCGGCGAGCTCTGCATTCCCGGCATGGAAACGGTGCAGGACAGCGATATCGCGCGGCTGGAATCGACCCTCGACGATCTCAACGAACCGCTGCCGCCACTGAAGGAATTCATCCTGCCCGGCGGCGGCATGGCGGCCGCCTGCGGCCACCTGGCGCGCACGGTCTGCCGCCGCGCCGAACGCGAAGTGGTGGCACTGGCACGCGCGGAAGACATTCGTGCGCAGCCGCAGCGCTATCTGAACCGGCTGTCCGACCTGCTGTTCGTGATCTGCCGCGTGCTGGCGCGCGCCAGCGGTCACGGCGAAGTACTGTGGCAGCACGAACGCCGGCGGAAGCCCAAACCCGCCGCGGAATAGACCGCCGGATGATGCGGCTATACACCCACGCCGATTGCCTTCAGCACGCTGGCGGCCTCGACCACGCCGAACGCCCGGCCCGCCTGCGCGCCGTGTTGCAGGCACTGGACCACGACCGCTTCGCGGCACTCGACCGCATCGAGGCGCCACGCGCCAGCCGCGAACAGTTGTTGCGCGTGCACAGCGCCGCCCACGTCGACCGCATCCTGGCCCACGCCGGCGACAGCGAATTGCACGCACTGGACGAGGACACCTGGATCGGCCCCGGCTCGGTCGAGGCGGCGCTGCGCGCAGCCGGCGCTGTCGCGGCGGCCGTCGACGCGGTGATCGGCGGGCAGTGCGAGGCCGCGTTCTGCGCAGTGCGGCCGCCGGGCCATCACGCCACCGCCGATGAGGCGATGGGGTTTTGCCTGTTCAACAACATCGCCGTGGGCGCGGCCCAGGCGTTCGCCGCGCACGGCTTGAAGCGGGTGGCGATCGCCGACTTCGACGTCCATCACGGCAACGGCACCCAGGCCATTTTCGAGCGCGAACCGCGCCTGCTGTTCCTGTCCAGCCATCAGTCGCCGCTGTATCCATCCAGCGGCGCCGAAGACGAATGCGGCGTGGGCAACATCGTCAACGGCACGCTGTCGCCCGGTGCCGGCTCGCTGGAGTTCCGTGAACTGTGGACGCATCGGCTGCTGCCGCGGCTGCACGCATTCAAGCCGCAGCTGCTGCTGGTGTCGGCGGGTTTCGACGCGCACCGGCAAGACCCGCTGGCCGACATCCGGCTGGGCCAGGAAGACTACGCCTGGATCACCGATCAACTGCAGGCGCTGGCCCGGCGCCATGCCGGCGGGCGGCTGGTCTCCACGCTGGAAGGCGGCTACGACCTCGGCGCCCTGGCCGCCAGCGTCAGCGCCCATGTCGGCGCGCTGATGGCGTGACGGGAACCGCCGAGGCCCTTGCAGGCCATCAGGCCGGCTTGAAATCCAGCGCGGTCGAGTTGATGCAGTAGCGCAAGCCGGTCGGTGGCGGGCCATCGGGGAAGACATGGCCCAGGTGTGAATCGCAGCGCGCACACACGACTTCGGTGCGATGCATGCCGTGGCTGTCGTCGTCCAGTTCGGCCACCGCCGCCGGCGCGATCGGCTGGAAATAGCTGGGCCAGCCGCAACCGGACCGGAACTTGCTGTCCGAACCGAACAGCTCGGCCTGGCAGGCCGCGCAAACGTAGGTGCCCGCGGCATCATGCTCATAGAACTTGCCACTGAACGGCGCCTCG
>DATJCF010000174.1:0-2440 GCA_035514935.1 Rhodanobacter sp.
CGCGTTGCCGCCGGTGGTGGTTTCCGGGCTGCCGAACATCACGCCGATCTTCATGCGGATCTGGTTGATGAAGATCACCAGGGTGCCGGACTTCTTGATGTTGGCGGTGAGCTTGCGCAGCGCCTGGCTCATCAGGCGGGCATGCAGGCCGACGTGCGAATCGCCCATCTCGCCCTCGATTTCCGCCTTCGGGGTCAGCGCGGCGACCGAGTCGACCACCACCATGTCGACCGCGCCCGAGCGCACCAGCATGTCGGCGATTTCCAGCGCCTGCTCGCCGGTATCCGGCTGCGATACCAGCAGGTCGTCGACCTTGACGCCGAGCTTTTCGGCGTAGGTCGGATCGAGCGCGTGCTCGGCGTCGATGAATGCCGCGGTACCGCCCGCGCGCTGGCAGCTGGCGATGGCCTGCAGCGTCATGGTGGTCTTGCCGGACGATTCCGGACCGTAGATCTCCACCACGCGGCCGCGCGGCAGGCCGCCGACGCCGAGCGCGATGTCCAGCCCCAGCGACCCGGTGGACACCGTCTCGATGGCCTCGTTGACGCGGTCGCCCATGCGCATGATGGCGCCCTTGCCGAACTGCTTTTCGATCTGGCCGAGGGCGGAGGTGAGCGCCTTGCGCTTGTTGTCATCCATCGTAGGTATTCCGGTTGGGCTGTGAATGGAAGCATGATGCCCGGGCGGTGTCTCACGGGCTGCGATAAGGGTTGATTATCCCACACCAGTCAAGCCGGCCTGGCGGCCCACGTCGCCCTATTCCGTCAGCGTTTTGCGCAAACCCTTGAGCGCCGCCGCCACGGTTTGCCGCCGCACCGCCTCGCGGCCGCCGGAAAACTGGAAAAGCTGCGCATGGGCGTAGCCGCCGCGGCGTTTCCAGCCGATCCAGACGGTGCCGACGGGTTTGTCCGCGGTGCCACCCGACGGCCCTGCGATACCGGTCACCGCCACCGCAACGCCAGCGCCGAGGCGCGCCAACGCGCCGGAAACCATCTCCAGCACCGTCTCCTCGCTGACCGCGCCGGTCTGTTCCAGCGTGTGCGGATTGACGCCCAGCAAGGCCTCCTTCGCCTCGTAGCTGTAGGTGACCACGCCGGCATGGAACCAGGCCGAGCTGCCCTCCAGGTCGGTCAGCGTCTTGGCGACCCAGCCGCCGGTGCAGGACTCCGCCGTTACCAGCATCAGCCGGTGCTGCAGCACTTCGGCGGCCACCTCGGCGGCCAGTGCCATCAATTGGGCGTCGGTGGGAATGGACGACGATTCCATGCAGCTCTCCGAACGGGAATGCGCGGTGTCGCGCACAGACACGCTGTTCTACCCGCTCAAGACGATCCCGCCAAGCCCCGCCCCGTCCAATGCCGCACCATCAACTGCCGAAACGCTCACGCAAGGTGGCGCGATAACGGCGGCTGCAGGGGATCGTGGTGCCATCGCGCAGCGTCAGGCGGGCGTCGCCCGTATCCAGCGGTTCGATCTGCACGAGGTAATCGAGGTTCACGAAATAGCTGCGATGCACCCGTGCAAAGCGCTCGGGATGCAGCCGCTCGCTGATCGCCGCCATGGTCGTGCGCAACGGATAATCGCGCCCGCGCACGTGCAAATTCACGTAATTGCCCGAGGCCTGCAGCCACTCCACCTCGCTGGCGTTCAACAGGAATTCCCGGCCCAGCTTGCGCACCAGGAAGCGGTCGGGCCGGTCGACCGGCTCAGCCGCCTGCCCCTCATCCGGCTCGACCAGCAGCCGTGCCTCGCCCTGCCAACGCATGAGCCACAGCCGCGACAGGCAGATCAGCGCGATGATCAGGAAATAGGTACGGATGTCCTTCAGGTATTCGTAGCCCCACTGCGCGCCGAAACGGTATTGGGTGTCGGCCAGTGCGTAGGCCAGCTTGCGCAGCGCCACCATGCCGGCCACGTGCACCACACTGAACGGGATGGTGGCCAGCAGATGCAGCGGCAGGCTGCGACGCCAGGTGTCGAAGCGGACGGGCCAGCGGCGTTCCAGCGCCACCACCAGCGGGATCAGCGCCAGGATGAGCAAGCCGCTGCTGCACTCCGACACCCATGGCTCCCATGCGGCCGCGCGGGCATGATCGATCCGCGCGACCAGACCGTTGAACACCGTATTGAGGAGGACCAGCGTCACCCAGAAGCCGACTTCGATGGGCCGCCGCCAGCGCTGGAAATCGCGAAAATCGAAATGCGGCTGCTCGTTCATGCGCGGATTCTACGCAAAGCATCACGCACCGTCCCCGCAGCCCACCATCCGTCCCCGGGACGGATCGATTGGTCACTTTGCCAGCGATGGCGCGCCTTCGCTGGCGCACCATGGCCCCACTTCTCCCGCGCCGGACATTCCCATGCATCGCCGTGACCTGCTCAAGGCCGCCCTGGCCGCCCCGCTCCTTTCGCTGTTGCCGGCCCAGCGCCTGCTGGCCAG
>DATJCF010000175.1:0-2625 GCA_035514935.1 Rhodanobacter sp.
CTGGCCACGGCCGCGGGTACCGGGTCGAGACCGAGTGTGGCCACCATCTGGCCGTACGCACCCTGGTAGGCGGCGTAGCTCTGGTACAGCTTCAGCTCGGACATCAGCGCGCTGGTGGCGGCGCGGATCTCGGCCAGTTTGCCTTGCGCATTCGCTTCGGTCGCGTTGCGGGTGTGCTCGAGGATGCGCTGCTCCACGTCGCTCAGCTGGCGGGTCAGTTCGAACTGCTGTTTGCGGCTGGTGTAGTCGATATAGGCCACGTGCACCTGGGTCAGCACCGCCATGTTCAGCGCCAGCCGCTGTTCGTGCGCCAGCGCGTACTGTGCGTTGGCGGCGGCCTTGATGTGCTTGGCGTTGAGCAGGTTGAGCAGGTTCCAGCTGACCTGGATACCGGCATCGCGCCACTCGTTGTTGACCAGGAAATCGTTGCTGTCGTAATGCGTGCCGACATTCAATTCGATACCCGGCAGCAGCTTGGCCATGGCCTTGTGCGTCTCGTTGAGGCCGATGCGTTCGTTGTAGCTGGCTTCGATCAGCTCGGGACGATGCAACAGCGCCACCTCTTCCATCTTGTCCGGCGCGATCGACAGCGCGGGCGTATCGAAACTGTCCGGCGGCGCCAGCTGGTACGGCTTGCCCGGCTGCAGGTTCATGATCGAGGCCAGCTTGGGCTTGGCTTGCGCCAGCTCATCGCGGATCGTTTCCAGTTGCAGCACCAGGCCGAGCAGTTCGCGCTGGTAGCCGAGCGACTGCAGCGGATCCTTCAGGCCTTGCTGCTCGATCGCGCGCGAGTCGCCCAGCGCCTGTTGCGCCTGGACCAGCAACGGTTCGATCTGCGCCTGCAGCTTCTGCGCGCCGGCGGCTTGCCAATAAGCCTGGCGGGTCTGCTGCATCAGCAGCTGCACCACTTTGCGGCGGCGTTCCTGCGTGGCCAGCACGCGATCGGCCTGCTGCCGTGCACCGTAATAGCTCACCCCGAAGTCGAGGATGTTCCAGGAGAAGCCGAGGTCGGCGCGGGTCGCCTGGCGTTCGCTGGAGGTCGATGGCACCAGCGACTGCTGGCCGGTGGTCACATCCTGCGAGGACGAGGCCAGCACGTTGTCGCGGCTGCTGTAGCCGGCCGCGGCGGTGAGCTTGGGCAACAGGTCGAAGTTGGACAGGTCGAGCTGCCGCTGGGCCAGCGCCTCCTCCATCATCTTCACGCGGTTGTCGAGGTTGTATTTCAGTGCGCGCGCCATCGCCTCGTCCAGCGTGATCGGCCCGGTGACCGGCGCCTGCTCGGCAAACATCGCCTGACTGTCGGCAGCCAGCGTGGCCTGTCGCTGTTCAAGCGTCAGCGGCCGCGGGTGGATGGCGCAGCCTCCCAGCACCAAGGTGGCGAGCGTGGCGGCGAGGAGCTTCTTGGGCATCAGGATGGGGGTCTGCAAGGCGCTGCTCTCCGTAGCTGGATGGGAAGTAGGAAGGGATGCTGCGATCAGGCGATTCATGGGCGCACCTGCGCGGAAGCCTGCTGCTGGCGGGCCACGGCGAGGTGATGCAGCAAGCTGGCGTGGTCGACGTTGCCGTGCTGGCGTTGCTGGCCGAATTGCATCTGCAGCGCCGGCTTTGCGGTGGCCACCGGTTTGCTGCCGGTGGTATCCGTCGACTGGCTGACATGCTCCGGTCTGCTCGGAGCGCGATCGGTGGTCGTGGACAACTCCAGCGGCACATTGCGGACGTGGCCATGACCATCGAGTACGGTCAGCTGCAGCGACAGCGTGCCGCTGAAGTCGGCCGGCGGCACGCCATCGAGCGTGTCCGCGACGGGATCGAAATGCAGCCACGACGGCAGTGGCCGGCCGTCGGCCAGGCTCACCTGCACGACGCCATGTTGACCATCCAGCGCGCCCGGCAGTCGCACGCTGAACGGGTGATTGGGCGCGACCCAGGCCGATGGCGGCCAGGCGGCACCGTCGGCGAACGACGAGGCGGGTTCATGCGACAGCGCGGCCAGGCCGTCCAGCACGCCGCCGAAGCGCTCGACAGGCAGCGTGAAGAGCGGTGTCGGAGCGGCGTCGCCGAAGAAGATCGTCGGCAGGTCGTCGGGTTGCAGTGCGGTCAGCAGCGACACGCTGTTGCCGTGCGTGATGCCCGATGCCGTCGGCAACAGCGTGGGCGGCGGCAGCACCACCGGCGTCACGCCACCCACCACGTAAACCTCGCCGTCGGCACCGGAGGCCAAAGCGTTGCCGGCGGTGTCGGCGATGCCGCTGCCGGTGGCGGCCAGGTTCAGTTGCAGGCTGCCGCTGCCGCCCACGTCCTGCAGCTGCACGGTGAAGCTGTGCCCGTCGATGCGGGTGACCGCACCGATCGCGGCGTGCACGTTGCCGGTAGTGACCAGGGCGAAATCGGCGGCGTCGACGCCATCGACATTCTCGTCGAACGTCACCGTATAGCTCAGACCCTGCTGGCCGCTGTTGGGACTGCCGTCGTCGCGCTGGATGGAAACCAGCTGCGGTCCGCGCGTATCGACGGCATAGGCATTGGACGTGGTATCGCCGACGCCGGCGTTGCCGGATGCGTCGGTGAAGCCGGCGTTGTTCAGCACGATCGCATTGCTGGCGTCGGTGACGTCGGCCGTTGGCG
>DATJCF010000176.1:0-2727 GCA_035514935.1 Rhodanobacter sp.
CTGACACCCGCACGCCGCGGCCGTGCGCCGCGTGGCCAGTCGATCAACTGGTCGACGACCTTGAACCGGCCGGAGGCGAAATCGATCTCCGGGTTGGGCACGCGGTAGTGCAAGGTAGGCGGAATCTTGCCGTGGTGCAGCGCCAGTGCAGCCTTGATCAAACCGGTCACGCCGCTGGCGGCATTGAGGTGGCCGAGGTTGCCCTTGACCGATCCCAGCCAGCAGCTGTTGCCGGTAGCCGGAGACGCGCCGAATGCGCGGGTCAGCGCGGCAACTTCGATGGGATCGCCCAACGGCGTCGCCGTGCCATGCGCTTCCACGTAACCGATCGACTCGGCGTCCACATCGGCGCTGGCCAGCGCCTGGGCGATCACCGCCGCCTGCCCGCGCACGCTGGGCGCGGTGAAGCTGGCCTTGTCGCCGCCATCGTTGTTGACGCCCACGCCGCGGATCACCGCGTAGATGGTGTCGCCATCGGCGATGGCCTCGGCGACGCGCTTCAGTGCCACCACCGCGCCGCCGGACGAAAACAGCGTGCCGTTGGCCGCCGCATCGAAGGGCCGGCAATGGCCATCCTCGGACTCCATGCCGCCCTCGACCGGCAGGTAGCCGGACGCCTGCGGCACCACGATGTTGATGCCGCCCGCCAAGGCCACGTCGCACTGCCAGCTCATCAGCGCATACCAGGCCTGTGCAATCGCCACCAGCGAGGTGGAGCAGGCGGTGTGCACGCTCAGCGCCGGACCGGTCAGGTCGAGCCGATGGGCAACACGCGTGGCCACGTAGTCCTTCTCGTTGGCCAGCATGGCGGCGAATTCGCCGGCGGCCTGGATCAGGTCCGCACGTGAATCCACCAGCTTGCGGTAGCCGTTGTTGGAGGTGCCGGCGTACACGCCGACGCTGCCGGGAAACCGCTGCGTATCCACGCCGGCGTTTTCCAATGCGTTCCAGCACAGTTCGAGAAACACGCGCTGCTGCGGGTCCATCAGCAGCGCTTCGCGTGCGGGGATGCCGAAGAAGGCCGCGTCGAAACGATCGGCATCGGCGATCACGCCGCGCGCGGGCACGTAGCGCGGATGCGCCCGCAGGTCGGCCGCGATGGACGGCGACAATTGCTCGGGGGTGAAGCGGGTGATGCTCTCGCGTCCGGCCAGCAGGTTGCGCCACAGCGCGTCGACCGAATCGGCGTCGGGGAAACGCCCGGCCATGCCGACGATGGCGACGCCTTCGATATCCCGGTTCATTGCATGCCTCCGCGCCTGGGCGCAAACCGCGCCAGCGCCGCGCGCTGACGATTGCCACGTGCCAACTCATCGGCTGACGACGACGCCACGGCGGGGGCGTCGGACAGCAGCGAGGCCAACCGGGCGACGCTCGGATGTTCGTAGATTTGCGCGGCGCTGAGCGTGTGGAAGCCGCGGCGGCGCAACTCCGTCAATGCCCGCACCACGGTCAGCGAACGCGCGCCCAGGTCGAACAGGTTCTGCTGCACGTCGATCTCGGGCAGGCCCAGCAGTTGCTGCCACAAGCCGCGCAACTGCTGCTGCAGCGGCGCGTCCTCTTGCCAGGTCAATGGCGGGGCGGTGTTCGCGTTTGCCAGCGCGCGTCGATCGATCTTGCCGCTCGCGGTGAGCGGCAGCAGCGGCAACACCACGAACGCGTGTGGCTGCAGATACGCAGGCAACCATTGTTCGCCATGCGCGCGCAGCTCCCGCAGCAGCACAGCCTCATCCGTCTGCGCATCGCGCGGCACGACATGCGCCACCAGCCGCCGGCCTTGCGCATCATCCACCGCCACCACGACCGCCTCGGCGACACCGGGATGGCGCCCCAGCACCGACTCGATCTCGGCCGGCTCGATGCGGAAGCCGTCCAGCTTGATCTGCTGATCCAGCCGGCCACGGTAGGCCAGCACACCGTTGCCGGTATCGCACACGCCATCGCCGGTGCGATACCAGCGCTCGCCATCGAGCTCGATGAAACGTTCGGCGGTGAGGTCCGCACGATGGATGTAGCCGGCGGCAAGACAATCGCCGCCCAGCAGCAACTCGCCTTCGGCCGGGGCGTCGACATCGCGCAGTGAATCATCGACCAGGCGTACCCGCACATGCGGCAGCGGTTGCCCGATCGGCGGCAGCTCGGGCCAGTTCGCCGCATCGCCCTCCAGCTCGTGTGCCGTGACCACATGCGTTTCCGTGGGGCCGTAGTGGTTGTGCAGCACGCCACCGTCGAGCCCGGCAAACAGCGTGCGGATCGCCGGTGTCACGCGCAACTGCTCACCTGCCGTCACCACGTCGCGCAAAGTGGCGGGCATCTGGCCGCCGGTCGCCACCGCTTCAGCCAGCGCCTGCAGCGCCACATAGGGCAGGAAGATCCGTTCGACGCCTTGCCGCGCGATCAACGCCAGCAGCGCGTACGGATCGCGGCGCTCCGCTTCCGTGGGCAGCACCAGCGTGCCGCCGACGGCAAAGGTCACCAGCATTTCCTGGAACGACACGTCGAAGCTCAGCGGCGCAAATTGCAGCGTGCGCGCCGCGTGCCCAAGCCGCGGATGCGACACATGCCACGCCACCAGATGCCCGAGCACGGCGCTGCGCATGGCCACGCCCTTGGGGCGCCCGCTGGAGCCGGAGGTAAACAGGACGTAGATCCACTCACCCGGCGCCTGCGCTGCAAGCGGCGCCATCGCCGCTGCTGCCGTTTCGAGCTGATTGCGATCAACGCGGG
>DATJCF010000177.1:0-4300 GCA_035514935.1 Rhodanobacter sp.
AAACCACAGCGCGACGCTGGGATGGTTGCGGTAGCGCTTGATGGTGTCGGCGGCGTTGCGCAGGAACAGCGCATCGTCCTGCGGCTCCAGGTTGTAATCCTGGGTGGACTGCCAGAAATCGTTGAACACCAGCAGGCCGTATTTGTCGGCCAGTTCGTAGAACACCGGCTCGGTGCTCTGCCCCACCCAGTTGCGCACCACGTTGATGTGGGCGTCGCGTTGCAGCTTGAAGTACGGCTCCAACCGTTCGCGCGAGATGCGCTTGAGGAAATCGTCGGTACCCCAGCTGCCGCCCTTCACCGCGATGCGCACGCCGTTGACGCGGAGAATCAGATAAGGCGCCAGCCGCTTGTCGGTCAGATCGGTCACCGCCGGCGAATGTTCCGCCGCCGGCAACAGGGAGTAAGCCCACGCGTTCGGCGTCTCGCGGATGCCCTTGTGGGTGACGTCGACCAGGCGTTCGCCCGGCGCGCTCGTCATGTCCGGCGTCACCAGCACCCGACGCAAGCTGCCTTGCTGGTCGAACAGCGAAAGCTCGTAGCTGATCTGGCGGATGCCGAACTGGAACTGCGATTGATCGGAGGTCGTTCCATCCGTGGCAAAACTGACCTTCATGTCGTACAGATACGGTTCGCCGTAGCCGTTCGGCCACCACAAATGCGGGTGCTGTACCTGCAGCGCAGGGAATTCGGTGGGGCGCAGCTCGACTGTCGTGCCACCGGGCGGCACGGTCACGGTCTTGTCCACGGCGACATCGCCGAAGGCGATCCGCAGCTGGCCCTGAATAGGTGTGGCGCCGGCGTTTTCCAGCGGCACGTCGACGTCGATTTCCGCCTGGTGATGGTCCGCATCCGGCAGGCGGGTAACGACGTGGGTATCGCCTATCCGCACCGGGCCGGCTGCGCTCAGCACCACTCTCTGCCACAGGCCGGTGTCGCGATCGCGGATCGCAGGGATCCAGTCCCAGCCTTCGTTGGCAATGAAGGTGGGGCCGTCCAGCGCCTCCATGCCGCCGTTGGGGCCGGCGCCGGCGCTGATCGACTGCTCGTGCGCCACGCCGGGATTCGGCGGCGGCGACACACGCACCGCGATCGCGTTGTCCTGACCGGGCTTCAGCAAGCTCGTGACATCGAACTGGCCGCGAATGAAGGCGCCCACGACGTGACCCGCGCGCTGCCCGTTGACCCACACTTCGGCGGCGTAGTTGATGCCGTCGAACGTGAGCCGCAACGGCTGGCCGGCAAGCCCGGCCGGCAAGGCGAACGTGGTGCGATACCACCAGTCGTGCTGATGCAGCGACTCGGGGATGGCCATGTTGTTGAGCCCATACGCCGGGTCGGGATAGACGCCGCGGTCAATCAGGGTAGTCAGTACGGTGCCCGGCACCGTCGCCTTCATCCATGGCTTGCCGGTCGCGTAACCCGGCAGCGAAATGGCGGCACCTTTGGCGCCATCGAGTTCCGTGGCGGAAGCGAGCTGCCACCGTCCCAGCTCCCACTGCCGCGCGCCGTCAGGCTTCAGGGCCACGCGGTCGCCCAGCGCTTTTTCGGAAGGGGCGGAAAATGGCGCGCGACTCACCGGCAAGGTCGCCGGCGGCTGCGGCTCGACCTGCCCGGCCATCTGCCTGACCTGCACCGGCCAGTGTGGCGAGGCATCGGCATACCGGGTCAGTTGTGGATCGGGCGGCCGCTTCGCCATGGCCGCCAGCTGGCGGCTGTCGAGAGCGCCATCCTGCACGGTGAAACCGGCCACCTTGCCGCCGAAGTGGTCCGCATCAGGCCATGGCGCGACGGGCGCGATGACCATCTTCGCGGCAACCGCGACCTGCGGTGCCGTCGCGGACGCCACCCGTTTGCCATCCAGGTACAACGAGAAACCGTCGGCGTTGGAGACGGCCGCGATGAAATGCCAGTGCCCCGCACTCAAGGTCACCCGCGACGACACCGTCGACCGGCTCCCCCACCAGAAACCCAGCCGACCCCGATCGATCAGGAAATAGCGCGCCGCGCCCGCAGGGTCGCCGAAACCGGCCAGCAGCTGTTTTGCCTGCGACGCGTGGCTTGGATACACCCAGGCATAAGCGCTCCAATCCGCATTGGCGCCGAGTACGGAAGCCTGTGTCGGCATGGGCGCTTCCAGCCCGATACCGCCCTGCAGCACCTCGGCATTCCAGGGCCCATAAGTCGCGGCGGAGAGAGGTAGAGCCGCGAGGCTCAGCACGGCCACGATGATGGCGCGAGCCATGCGACGACGCACACTGCCGGACTTTCTGCTCAGCATTCGGATCCTCCCCAGATCTTTCGACTTCTTATGTGCTGCGTGAAGCGGCCAGCAGGTGCATTCCCCCGCCTGGTCAGGCCACGGCAGGGATGCAACGAAAGAGCTCACGGATTCGAATTGCTGTGCGAGCGTTGGTAACGTTACCCAACCAGTTTATTGAAGTCAACACGACACCACCGGCGCGCGGAGGCCCGGGGAATCAAGCGGTGGCACCGTGGCGCGATCGGAGACGGTGCTCAATCAGCGCTCAACGGGAACGGCAATGCCGCCGCGGTGTGGTTGTTCGTATCTCGCGATCGCCCAGGGGCCGCGAAGAACGATTCGTCTTCGGCATCGGCTACGGCGCGAGAACCCGCGGACGATCGGCTCCCTCATCAAACCGCGGCGCGAATGTTCAGGGCTGCCCGTTGGTGCGGATCGTCGCCTCGTTGATCGCCCGCACCCTGCTCTCGTCCACCTTCTCCACCTTGCGGTCGTAGGTATACAGGCCGTTGTGCTCGCCCTCGACGTCGGTGATCTGGGTATAGACGCTGCCCGACAGGCCGATGCCCGGCCCCTTGTCGCGCAGCACCGCCGTGTTGGCGACGTAGCCGTCGTTCAATGCGGCGCGATCCTTCACCGCGCCATAGGGATTGATGGCGGTGTTGGGCCACACGTGGCCGGGAATGCCCAGCGTCAGGCCGCCGTGTTCGCCGTCCATGGATGCGCGCGCGGCGTCTGGGCGCGGCAGGCCGGGGCCCTGGTAGTCGTGCACGTCGTAGACGTCGCCGGCATGCGGGTCGCCCTTGGTGTCGCAGCAGTTGGCGCCGCTGCGCGCGTTGACCAGGCGCGAGGGATCCAGTTGCTTGATCTGCGCCGCCAGCTCGGCAGCGGCCGGGATGCTCCACTGGCCCCAACCCTCGTTGAACGCGATCCAGCCGATGATCGAGGTTTCGCCCTTGAGCTGTTCCACGATGGCGGTGACGTCGCGGCGGAAGCGGGCCTTGTCGGCATCGCTGAGCTTGTCGTTGCGACCGGTGGGCACCGACGGCATGTCCTGCCACACCATCAGGCCGATACGATCGGCCCAGTAGTACCAGCGCGCCGGCTCCACCTTGATGTGCTTGCGGATGGTGTTGAAGCCCAGGTCCTTGGTCTTCTGGATGTCGAACTTCAGTGCCGCATCGGTGGGCGCGGTATAGATGCCGTCGGGCCAGTAGCCCTGGTCCAGCGTGGCCAGCAGGAAGGTCGGCTTGCCGTTGAGCACGATGCGGTTGAGTCCGCCCACTTTCTCGATACCGATGCGGCGCAGGCCGGCATAGCTGGTGACATCGTCACGCTGATCGCCCTGCACCAGGCTGGCCTTGAAGGTGTAGAGGAAGGGATCCTGCGGGCCCCACAGGTGCGGATGCGCGATGGCCAGGTGCAGCGGCTCGCCGGCCGGGCCGCTCGCCTCGCCGACCGGCTTGCCGTCCGCGTAGGCGGCGACATGCAAGGTGGCGTTTCCGTCACCGCCCTGCAGTTTCGAGGTCACCGTGAACGCGTCGAGGCTGCGTGCCGGGGTGAAGGTCAGTTGCGCCAGGCTAGTGGCCGGCACCGGCTCCAGCCACACCGACTGCCAGATGCCCGAGGCTGCGGTGTAGAAGATGCCCTCGGGTTTCAGCCGCTGCTTGCCCACCATCACGTTGGCGCCATCCACCGGCGCGTGCACGGCCACCACGATCTCCTGCGGTCCTTTGGACCGAAGCGCCGAGGTGATGTCCGCGCCGAAGGACGTATAGCCGCCCAAATGATTGGCCACCCTGGTGCCGTTGACGTACACCGTGGCGTCCTGGGCGACCGCGCCGAAGTTCAGTCGAACGTGCTGCCCGTGTGCGGTGAAGTCCGCGGGAATCTCCACCAGTCGGCGATAGAACATGAAGTCCGCATGTTTCTGCACGCCCGAGAGCACCGACTCGACCGGATACGGCACCAGCACCTTGTCCTTCAGCGCGCGGCCAAACGGCGGCGCGCCCTGCGCGTCGCTTGCCGCGTACTGCCA
>DATJCF010000178.1:0-5428 GCA_035514935.1 Rhodanobacter sp.
CGGTCGACGCCATGGCGCCGTGCCAGTGCGCTGAAATCGACCTTCAGGACATCGGCATGGATGATCTGCAGCTCGCCGACGCTGGCCGCGCGTGCTTGCAGCGCCGGAATCAGGTCGGTGTCCAGTTCGATGGCGGTGAGCCTGCCGGCCGCCGCCAGCAGCGGCAGCGTCAGCGCGCCTTCGCCAGGCCCGATTTCCAGCACGAAGTCGGTGGCGCATGGCGCCATCGCGCTGACGATGCGGTCGATGTAGCGGCTGTCGTGAAGGAAGTGCTGGCCGAAACTTTTCTTTGGGCGCGCGTTCACTTGATCGTTCCCCGCTGGATGGGTCCCTCGCCGCCCTCCTCGCCACCGAGGGACGAGGAGGGCTGCGCGGCGCCGCGTGCCACGAGGTCCAGCGCCATGTTGGCGGCGGCGATCAGGCTGGAGGGATCGGCGCGGCCGCTGCCGGCCAGGTCCAGCGCGGTGCCATGATCGACCGAGGTGCGGATGAATGGCAGGCCGAGCGTGAGGTTGACGGTGCGGTCGAACGCCTCGCTCTTCAGCACCGGCAGCGCCTGGTCGTGGTACATCGCCAGCACCGCGTCATAGCGTGGCCGCATGGTCGGCACGAAGGCGGTATCGGCGGGGAGCGGCCCCAGCAATTGCATGCCCTCGGCGCGCAACTGGTCCAGCACGGGAATCACGGTGTCGATTTCCTCGCGCCCCATATGCCCGCCTTCGCCCGCATGCGGGTTGATGCCCAGCACGGCGATACGAGGATGCGGCAAGCCGAATTTCCCGCGCAACTCGGCGTGCACGATGCGCAGCACGCGGGTCAGCAACGGGGCGGTGATCGCGTCCGCGACCGCGCGCAGCGGCAGATGGGTCGTTGCCAGTGCCACCCGCAGCTCGGGGCTGGCCAGCATCATCACCACATCGGCCCGCGCCCGTTCGGCGAAGAATTCGGTATGTCCGCTGAAGGTGACGCCCGCTTCGTTGATCGACGACTTCTGCAGCGGCGCAGTGACCACCGCGGCATAGCTCCCCGCCATGCAGCCGTCGGCGGCGGTGGCGAGGGTGGCCAGCACGTGCCCGGCGTTGCGGGGATCGGGCTGGCCCGGGATTTCTTCCGTTTCCAGTGGCACATGCCGAACGCGAAGCGTGCCCGCCGCGCGATCGGCAGGTGCGCTGCCATCGTCGTCGATCAGTTCGATCGCCACGCCGCATCGTGCGGCCGCGCGTTGCAGCAGGGCGCGATCGGTGATCGCCACCAGCGTGGCCGCCAGCGGCGTGGCCGCCAGCCGGATCAGCAGTTCGGGGCCGACACCCGCGGGTTCGCCCGCGGTGAGGGCGAGCCGTGGCAGGGGCATCGGCATGCTGCGGGTATTACGAGGAAGCGCTGTCGGTGTCGGCGTCGCGCAGCTCGGGCACGACGATGTGCACGTAGGCATTGGAGCGGATATCGCGCAGATAGTCGTCGTAGGCCTGCTCGGCCTTGCGATTGCCGATGGCCTGGCGCGCCTCGCCGCGCTCGAGCTCGACGGTCTGGTCGCTCTGGCGCGTGCCAAGACGCTCCAGGATGTGCCAGCCCGCTTCGCTCTGGAACGGTTGGGACACTTCACCGTCTTTCAGGTTGCCCAGCTGCGCGGCAATGGTCGCGCCCCATGCCTTTTGCGGGAACCAGTCCATGTCGCCGCCGGCGTTGGCGGTGGTGTCGTCGTCGGAATCTTCCTTCGCCAGCTTGGCGAAGTCCTCATGCTTGTTGACGATGCGGTCGTGCAGGTCGCGCGCTTTCTGCTCGGCCTGGGCCGGCGTCATCAGTTCGCTTGGCTTGATCAGGATCTGTCGTGCGTGGAACTCGGTGACGATCTGCTTGCTGGGTTCGCGTTGCCCGATCAGCTTCAGGATATGGAAGCCGGTGGGGCCACGCAGTGCATTGCTGACGTCACCGGGCTTCATGGACGCCAGCGTTTCGGCGAATGCGGGCGGGATCTCGTCGAGCTTGCGCCAGCCCAGGTCGCCGCCATCGAGCGCATCGGGGGCGTCGGAGTAGCGGATCGCCGCGGCGTTGAAATCCATCCCGCCCTTGATGGCATCGAGTGCCTGCTGCGCTTTCTGCGCGCTGGCCTGGATGGCCGCCGCGTCGGCGCCGCCGGGGATGCTGATCTGGATGTGGGCCAGATGGACTTCGCCGGCCTTGTAGGTGGGGCTGCTCAGCAGGTTGTTGATCTCGCTGTCGGTGACCGTGACCGCGCTCTGCACCACGCTCTGGCGCAGGCGCTGCACCATCAGCTGATCACTCAGCTGGCTGCGGAACGCTGCATAGCTGTCGCCGCTGCGCTCCACTTCCATGCGCAGTTGTTCCGGCGTGATCCTGTTCTGCGCTGCCACGGCGGCAACGGCCTGGTCGACGTCGGCATCGGATACGCGGATGCCCTGCTCGTGTGCCTTCGCGATCTGCAGTTTCATCAGCACCAGGCGGTTCAACACCTGTTTCTGCAGGACTTGCTGCGGCGGCAACTGTTCGGGATGGGCCGCGTACTGCTGCTGTACCGAGGCCACGGCCTGGTCCAGCTCGCTCTGCAGGACCACATCCTCGTCCACTACCGCCACGATGCGATCCAGCGGCTGGCTGGCCGGTGCAGCAGGCGCCAGCAACTGGGCATGGGCCGGGAGCGCGATCGCCAGGGCGAGCAGCAGGGAGGCGAGGAGTTGCTTCATCGATGAAAGCCCGCGTAATGCGATTATTGATAGCCGAGAATATCACGCTGCAAGAGCGAGTCGATCTGATGGCCGGATGAGCCGAGGCCCTTGAAGACGATTTCGAACATGATCGCGTTGTCGCGCTGGTTGCCGCTGCCGGCAGGGAGGCCGTAGCCGCTCTGCTTCACGTAATTGCGTTCAACCAGCCGCAACGCCACACAGCAGCTGTCGTACTGCACGCCGGCCGCGGCTTCCACCGAATGGCCGTCGGGCACCGACCACGCCACCGCGCCAACCAGCCGCCAGCGGTCGGAGAGTGGGTAGACCCCCGAAACGCCATATTGTTCCAACAGGTTGCGGCGATAGTGGTAGGACACGTTGAGGATGCCGTCGTCGCCCACGCGGCGCTGCAATTCAAACGAGCCCATTTCGGTCATCCGGGTATTCGGGCTCCATTGGTAGCTGCTGTTCAACCGCCAGCGGTCGCTCAGCTGCAGGCCGAACTGGGCCACGTAGGCCGAGTGCACCCAGTCGTTTCCGACGACACGCTGCGGCGAGAAATAGTGGATCTGCCCCAGGCTGACCGACATCCGCTCCACGCCGTTCTCGTCCAGCAGCCGGCTGGTCAGGGCGGCGGTGAGGTTGTTGGCGTCCATCTGCCGGTCGGCGCCCGAAAACTGGTTCGGCGAAAACAGCTGCCAGTAGTCGAACGACATCAGTCGGGTATCGAACACCGGCAGGTTGTTCTGGTTGCGGTAGGGCACGTACAGGTAATACAGCCGCGGTTCCAGCGTCTGCGTGTAGCTGCTGCCGAACAGCGACGTGCTGCGATCGAACACCAGCCCGCTGTCGATGCTGACGATGGGCAAGGCACGGGTGGGCGATTGCTCGGTGAACTGGGAGACTCCTCCCGCGCCCAGAAGGGCTCCGCGCGAGCCGCCGTATTTCTGGAAGTCGCCGTCGAGCTGGTAAGCGGTATACCGGTACGCCAGCTTCGGCCGTACGAACCACGCGGGGGTGCCGAAATAGGCGGCCAGGTAGGGGTACAGATCCTCGCGCTCGCCCTCGATATAGCCGGGCTTGCGGAACGCGACGGCCTGCGAATCCATGCCGAATTCAAGCCATGGCGTCAGTGGCACATCCATCGAAAAGGTTGCGTAGGGAAGTTGCCGGTATTGCAGCGACGCGTCGGTCACGAACGGGTTTACGTTCTGGTAGACGGTGGCGCCCACGGCCGCACTCCACCACTTTCCCGCACCGCGCATGGCCACGTTGGAACTGAGCGTGCGCACCACGGCGCCCGTGGTCGCCAGGTCTTCGCCGTAATCGTAGTAGTAGCCGCTGTCCGAGGCCCGGTTGATGGAGCTGATCAGACTCCAGCTCCCCCACAGCCTGGTGACGTTGTTGAAGTTGACCAGGTAACGTTCCGTGTCCTTGGTATCTTCGAGGCCAACCCGCTCACCGCGATCGTCCGGCACGTACTGCACGTTGAACTGGCCGCGGGTGCGCGGGAACAGATACCGGAATTCACCGCCCAGCATCGGGCCGCGCGCGGTGTAGATGCGCGGGTCCAGGGTGGCGTCGTAATTTGGTGCCAGGTTCAGGTAGTACGGCGTGCTCAGCTCGAAGCCGCCGCGGCTGCTCTTGCCGAAGACCGGGTACAGGAAGCCGCTCTTGCGCTGGTCGTTCACCGGAAAGGAGATGTACGGCAGGTACAGGAACGGCACCTTGCCCAGGCGCATGGTGGCGTTGCGCGCCACGCCCACGCCGGTGGTTTTGTCGATGGCGATCGACTTGGCGCGGAATTCCCAAACGTGGTGGCCCACGTCGCAGGTGGAATAGGTGGCGCGGGTGTAGCGGGTGCGCTGGGCGTCGAACATCTGGCCCTTCTCGGCGACGCCGTTGCCGCGGGCATCCAGCATCTGGTAGCTCACGTCATGGGCGATGCCGTGGCTGGCGTTGGTGTTGCCCTGCATGTGGCTGGCCGACAGCAACTGGCCGGCTTCCTGGTAGCGCACGTTGCCGCGGGCGTCGTAGTCGGTGCTGACGTTGTTGTAATCGAGGCTGTCGGCCTGCAGCTTCTGGTCGGCCCGGTCGAGTTTCACGTCGCCGGAAAGGTGGTAGACCGACTGGTCGGAGCTGTCCACGTGCTGCGCCAGCACGCTGGTGGGGCTGGTTTCGCGCAGGCTCGGGTCACGGCCCAGCGTGGGGTCGTAGAAGTCCAGCATCGCGTTGGGCCGGCACATCGCATAGCTGGGCGGCTTGGGCGGGCAATGGAAAGTGCCCAGCGGGCATGCCGTATCCGTGCCTTCCGTGGTGGTGCGGCCCGGTTGCGCGGTTTCCGCGTTGGCCTGATGGCCGATCAGGGCGAGTGCGGCGGCAACGGCCAGCAGGCGTCGTGGGGGTAGCTTGCGCGTCACAATGGGATTCTGCCGACTTCGAAGGCTCGTTAAGCTAGCAGAAAGACCCCATGTACGGCAGGCGGGTACTTCCGAAACCGAGCGAGGATTCAGCATGGCCGAACAGAAAATCACCAAGTCGGACGCCGAATGGCGGGCGCAATTGAGCCCGGAGCAATATGCCACCTGTCGCTGTTCGGCGACCGAGGCGCCGTTCAGTGGCAAGTTCTATGAGCATGATGCCGCGGGCACCTACGTTTGCGCGGCCTGCCAGGCCGAGCTGTTCGGTTCGGACAGCAAGTTCCGGTCCGGTTGCGGCTGGCCCAGCTATTTCCAGCCGATCGC
>DATJCF010000179.1:0-7705 GCA_035514935.1 Rhodanobacter sp.
GCGTCCATCACGCCGACCTTCGCGCCCTCGGCCTGCAGCGCCAGCGCCAGGTTGGCGGACACAGTGGACTTGCCCACGCCGCCCTTGCCCGAGGCGACCACGATGATGTTCTTCACGTTGGGCAGCGGCCCCAGCGTGCCCTGCACCTTGTGCACGTGGATGCGGCTGGTGATCGACACCGCCGCCGACTCGATCGCCGGGCTTGCCTCCAGCGTCTGCCGCACACGCGCGGCCAGGCCGTCGATCGCCGTGGCGGCGGGATAGCCCAGCTGGATATCCACCGAAACCCGCGCGCCGTCGACGCCCACCGCCCGCACGTTGTCGGCCAGCGGTGCGCCGGTGTGGGGGTCGATCAGGTCGCCGAGAAGTTGGCGCACCAGCGCGTCGGTAGCTTGTGTCATGGGAGCTCGAAGTGATGATGGGGACAGCCCATTATGCCAGTGCCCCCGCGCCCGCCCGTTGATGCAGATCACCGGCGCGACACCGGCCGCGGATGCCAGCCGGCGCTTTGCGCAATGCAGCTTGACGCCCCCACGGATCAACGCCAGTCTGGCTTCCATACGCTTTCGTACGGGAGAAAACGCCATGAAACACGCTTTTCGTCTCATCCTCGCAACCAGCCTGCTGCTGGCCGCCGGCAGCGTCTTCGCCGCCAACACCTCGCCCGTCGGCACCTGGAAGACCATCGACGACAGTACCCAGAAGCCCAAATCACTGGTGCAGATCACCGAAACCGATGGCGAACTGCAGGCCAGGGTGATCAAGATCCTGCAGTCGGACGACGGTCCGAATCCGGTGTGCGACAAATGCAGCGGCGAGCGCAAGAACCAGCCGATCGAAGGCATGAACATCATGTGGGGCGTCAGCAAGGATGGCGACGTGTGGGACGGCGGCAAGATCCTCGATCCGAAGAACGGCAAGACCTACAAGGTGAAACTCACCGTCAGCGACGACGGCCAGAAGCTCGATGTGCACGGCTACATCGGTTTCTCATTGCTGGGACGCACCCAGACCTGGGAACGGCAGGACTGAAATCCCGCCCACACGAATGAAAAGCCCCGGCTGGTCCGGGGCTTTTTTTGCGATGCGCCTCAGGCCGCCGGTGGCGCCAGCACGCCGCAACGGCGAAGCTGCGCGCGCAGGGTTTCCGCATCATGGAACCGCAAACTGTGCATGCCGGCCTGGAACGCGGCCGCCACATTGCGCGGCGCGTCGTCGATGTAGATGGTTTGCCGCGGAACGAGCGAGAAGCGCTCGATCGTGCGCTGGAAGATCACCGGATCGGGTTTGGCCAAGCCTTCTTCGCCCGACACCACGATGCCGTCGAACCAGCGCAGGAAGTCATAGCGCTCGCGCGCCATCGGAAACGTTTCCCGCGACCAGTTGGTCAGCGCGTACAGCCGCAGGCCGCGACCGCGCAGTTCATCCAGCACGGCCACGCTCGGCGCGATGGCGCCGCCCAGCATTTCCGGCCAGCGGGTGTGGAACGCGCCGATCAGTTCCGCGTGCTGCGGGTGCTGCGCGCTCAACGTGGCCACGGCCTCGTGCCAGGAGCGGCCGGCGTCCTGCTGATGGTTCCACAGCGGCGTGCAGATTTCGGCCAGGAAACGCTCCATCGCCGCCTCGTCATCGAACAGGCGCCGATACAGATAGCGCGGGTCCCAGTCGATCAGCACCCCGCCCAGGTCGAATACCACCGTGTCGAAACTGTTCTTCCCATTCATCACCGCACCACCCGCGCCGATAGTGAAACCATGATCAAAAGACCGCCCACCGCCGCCAACGCGATCGGCAAGCTGCTGGCGTGGGCCAGAAAGCCGATCAGCGCCGGTCCACTGAGCAAGCCGGCATAACCCAGCGTGGTCACCGTGGCGATGGAGACTGCCGGCGACACGCCGGGCAACCGCCCCGCTGCGCCAAACATCACCGGCACGATGTTCGCCGCGCCCAGCCCCACCAGCAAAAAGCCGAGCATGGCGGCAGCCGGCCACGGCACCGCCGCCGCGATCAGCAAACCCGCCGCCGCCGTGGCCGCGCCGGTGCGTACGCTGGCCACCGGACCAAAACGCGCGATCGTGCGATCGCCGGTCAACCGGCCTAACGCCATCGCCACCGAAAAGCCCGCGTAGCCCAGACCGGCCGACGCCGCCGACACGCCGCGGAAATCACGCAGGAATACCGCGCTCCAATCCAGCATCGCGCCCTCGGCCATGAAGCTGACGAAGCAGACCAGGCCCAGCAAAAGCACCAGGCCACGCGGCCAGCGGAAAGCCGCGCTGTGCCCGGCCGCGGCAGCGATCCGGCCGATCAGATGGCGCCATTGGGTGAGGATGATCAGCGCCAGCAAGCCGGCGATCACCAGCGCACCAGCCAGCAGCGGCAAACCCAGCGCCAGCAGCGCGCTCATGCCCGCGGCGCCACTCAAGCCGCCCACGCTGAACAAGCCGTGGAAGCCGGACATCAACGGCCGTTGCGCGCGCCGCTCCACTTCCACCGCATGCGCATTCATCGCCACGTCCACGGCACCCAGCGCCATGCCGAAATACAACAGCGCCAAGGCCAGCGACACGATGCCCGGCGCGAGCGCCAGCAGCGGCAACGCCGTACACAACATCAAACCGCCGACGCCGATCACCCGGCGACTGCCAAACCGCTCGGTGAGCACGCCGACCAACGGCATCGCCACCATCGAGCCGCCGCCAAACGCCAGCAGCACCAGGCCCAGCGTCGCGTCGTCCAACGCCAGGCGCGCCTTGGCATACGGCACCATCGGCGCCCAGGCCGCCATGCCGATGCCCGACATCAGAAACGTGAGCCGCGTGGCGCGGGTCGCCGCTGCGGGGGGTGGCCCGTCGGTGACCATGGGCACCCTTGTCTGCATGGCGAGATTTCCATCAACAGCGAAGCCGCCCAATGTAGACAGCCGCGCATCGACGCGCAATCCGCGCCTATCGCTCGCCGCGCCATACGCGTTCGGTGCGGCCGAAACGCCATGCCATAATGTGCAGTCATCATCGGAATCCGCACACCATGAGTCGCCGTCTCCTCGTCACCAACGCTCTGCCCTACGCCAATGGCCCGCTGCACATGGGCCATCTGCTGGGCTACATCCAGGCCGATATCTGGGTGCGGGCGCAGCGAATGAGCGGCAACCAGGTGGCCTATGTTTGCGCCGACGACGCGCACGGCACGCCGATCATGCTGGCTGCGGAAAAAGCCGGCGTGACGCCGGAGGTTTTCATCGACGGCATCCGCAAGAGTCACGAGGCGGATTTCGCCGCATTCGGCGTGGCGTTCGATCACTACCACACCACGCATTCGGACGAGAATCGCGAGCTGGCCACGCTGATCTACACGCGCCTGCGCGATGGCGGCACCATCGCGCGCCGCTCGATCCAGCAGCTGTTCGATCCCGAAAAGCAGATGTTCCTGCCCGACCGCTACATCAAGGGCACCTGCCCGAAATGCGGCACGCCCGACCAGTACGGCGACAACTGCGAAAACTGCGGCGCCACCTACGCGCCCACCGACCTGATCAACCCGTACTCGGTGATGTCCGGCGCCACGCCCGTGCTGCGCGACTCGGAGCACTACTTTTTCGAGCTGGGCAAGTTCGAGACGCTGCTGCGCGACTGGTTTGCGGGCAAGTTCACCGACGGCAAGCCGGTGGCCAACAGCGGCGTCAGCGCCAAGCTGCGCGAATGGCTGGATGGTGGCCTGAAGGACTGGGACATCTCGCGCGACGCGCCCTACTTCGGCTTCCCCATCCCCGACGCACCGGGCAAGTTCTTCTACGTGTGGCTGGATGCGCCAGTGGGTTACCTGGCCAGCTTCAAGGCGCTGTGCGACCGCACCGGCCTGAAGTTCGACGACTTCCTGGCCGCCGACAGCACGGCCGAGATGCATCACTTCATCGGCAAGGACATCATCAATTTCCACGGCCTGTTCTGGCCGGCGATGCTGCACGGCGCCGGCTTCCGCACGCCCACCGCGCTGCACGTCAACGGCTACCTCACCGTCAACGGCGCCAAGATGTCCAAGTCGCGCGGCACCTTCATCCAGGCGCGCACCTACCTCGACGCGGGCCTGCACCCGGAATGCCTGCGCTACTACTTCGCCACCATGCTCAACGACGCGCCAGTCGACGTGGACCTGGACCTGAAGGCGTTCGAGGAGCGGATCAACTCGCACCTGATCGGCAAATGGGTAAACATCGCCAGCCGCACCGCGGGCTTCACGCAGAAATTCTTCGACGGCAAGCTGGCCGACCGCTTCGGCGCCGAGGAAGCCGCGCTGTGGCAGGAACTGCTGTCGCACTACGACGGCATCGACGCGCTGTACGAAACCGGCGAGTTCGCCGACGTCACCCGCCGCTTCGTGGCCATCGCGGATCGGGTCAATGGCTACATCGCGGCCAAGGCGCCGTGGGTGATCGCCAAGGACGCATCGCGACGCGAGGAATTGCAGCAGGTCTGCACGCTGGCCCTGCACGGCTTTCGCCTGCTTTCCGGCTTGCTGAAACCGATCCTGCCGACCACCGTGGCTGCGGCGGAAGCCTTCCTGGCCGCGCCGATCGCCGATTTCGACGACGCCCGCCGCACCCTGCTCGGCCACACCATCAACGCTTTCGAACCGCTGCTGGGGCGGCTCGATCCCAAGCAAATCGAGGCGATGGTCGAGGCGTCGAAGGAATCGTTGGGTGCTTCCGCCGAGACTCCCGTTGCCGATAAAAAGAAGAAACCCGTGAACGACACCCCGAAGCCCGCCGTGGCGAATCCCCAATCCCCAATCTCAAATCCCGGCTTCACCTCCATCGATGATTTCGCCAAACTCGACCTGCGCATCGGCAAGGTGCGGGCCTGCGAATTCGTGGAGGGCTCGGACAAGCTGCTGCGCTTCGAACTGGATGCCGGCGAACTGGGCACGCGGCAGATCTTCTCCGGCATCCGCGCCGCCTACGGCGAACCGGAAAAGCTGGTTGGCCGCAACGTGGTATTCATCGCCAACCTGGCGCCGCGCAAGATGCGCTTCGGCCTGTCCGAAGGCATGATCCTGTCCGCCGGCAACGGCGGCAGCGACCTGTTCCTGCTGGACGCGGATCAGGGCGCCCAGCCCGGCGCCACCGTCCGCTGAATCGAGCGTTGCAGGAGCGCACCCTGTGCGCGATGCTTTTTTGTGCGTGCCGAAGAGCATCGCACACAGGGTGCGCTCCTGCAGGGTTGTCACCTGGCGTACGTCACGAAGAAACCCACCAGATCACCGTTCTCGCTATACGGCGACATCGCCACGAAGCGATAGCCGCGGGCAGCGTATTCCGCGTGCGACTTGGTCAGCTTGTCGGCCATGTGCGTCTTGCGGAAACCGAAGGTGGCGTCGACGAATACCGTGATGGTATCGCCTGACGGCGTTGCCGCCTGCGCGGGCGTCGAATGGGTGAGCAGGATCGAGCCGCCAGCGCCGAGCACGACGGCGAGCAGCAGGGACGCGAGATACGACGATTTCATGGCACGCTCCGTTGAATGAAAGTTGCGGGACAATACCGCAGTGACCACCCATTATTCCCGCCCCAACCCTTTCGCATGAGTGCGCCCATCGACACCCTTGCCGATCGCATCGACGCCCTGCTGCCGCAAACCCAGTGCGAGCAATGCGGCTACCACGGATGCCGGCCATATGCCGAGGCGATCGCCCGTGGCGAAGCGCCGATCAACCAGTGTCCGCCCGGTGGCGCGGCCGGTATCGCGAAGCTGGCCGCATTGCTCGATCAGCCCGTGCTGCCGTTGAATCCCGACCACGGCATCGAGAAACCGCGCACGCTGGCGCGCATCGTGGAGGCCGACTGCATCGGCTGCACCAAGTGCATCCAGGCCTGCCCGGTCGACGCCATCGCAGGTGCGGCCAAGTTGATGCATACCGTCATTGCCGACGATTGCACCGGCTGCGAGCTGTGCGTGGCCGCCTGCCCGGTCGATTGCATCGTGCTGGAACCGATGCCGCTGGCTCAGGCCGGCGACGTGGCCCACGCCGATACCGCACGCGAACATTTCCAGCGGCGCGAGGCACGATTGGCCCGCGAACAGGCGCAGCGCGAGACCGAGCTGGCGGCGCGCAAGGTGGCGGTCGAGACCAACCCGGTATTGGCGGCGCTGGCCCGCGCGCGCGCAAAACAGGAGCCATCCCGCCCATGAAGCGCGCCGACGTCATCGAACTGTTTTCGCGCCTGCGCGAACTCAACCCGCACCCGAAAACCGAGCTGGTCTACACCACGCCGTTCGAGTTGCTGGTGGCAGTGGTGCTGTCGGCTCAAGCCACCGACGTGGGCGTGAACAAGGCCACGAAGAAGCTGTATCCGGTAGCCCATACGCCGCAGGCGATCCTCGACCTGGGCGAGGAAGGTCTCAAGCGCTACATCAATACCATCGGCCTCTACAACGCCAAGGCAAAAAACGTCATCGCGCTGTGCCGCCTGCTGATCGAGCAGCACCACGGCGAGGTGCCGCGCGCCCGTGCCGAACTGGAAGCGCTGCCCGGCGTGGGCCGCAAGACCGCCAACGTGGTGCTGAATACGGCTTTCGGCGAACCGACCATCGCGGTCGATACGCACATCTTCCGCGTCGCCAACCGCACCGGCCTGGCGCCGGGCAAGGACGTGCGCGCGGTCGAGGGCAAGCTGGAGAAAGTGGTGCCGGCCGAGTTCAAGCAGGACGCCCATCACTGGCTGATCCTGCACGGCCGCTACGTGTGCAAGGCGCGCAAGCCCGATTGCCCGCATTGCGTCATACGCGATTTGTGCCGGTACAAGGACAAGACGGTTTAGGGGCGGGATTCGGGATTCGGGATTCGCAAGAGCTTTCGCGCAGCATCTCCGCAAAAGCAAACGGCGGGCAAGAGCCCGCCGCTTTTCCTTCCCTGGGTCGAACTCCCTTCCGATAGCCGTTCCTTGTCAGCCACCACGCCCGGACAACAGCTTGCCCGGGACGTGTTGCATCAGAATGACAGTTCGCCGAACACGCCGATCTCGTTGGTCTTCACGCTCTGCACGTGCAGCGGCACCGGCGCGGTGACCGTCTTCTTGGCATTTTCGTGCTTCCACACACCCGCCAGCTTGAAGCCCTTGGTGACCTGGAATTCGACGCCGGCGTTGTAGTAGACGTCCTTGTTGCCCTTGTCCAGATCCTTGCTGAGCTTCGCGTTGTCGTAGCGTGCGAACAGGTTCACGCCGTCGGCCACCGCCACGCTGGCCCACAGCGAGTAACCATCGGCCTTGTCGGAGAGCGGGTTCAGCACGTTGTTCCAGTTCTTCGCGGTGAAATATTCGGCGCCCACGCGGAACGCGTCGCTGGCATACGCCACCATCAGGTCGCCGCGGCTGGCGGTGTTGGTTGCGTTGATGTTTTCGGTTTCCTGACCACGATGGCCGCTGTAGCCACCGACGGCCACGACCATGTTGTCGAACGGCACGAAGCCCACGCGCGCCTCGACGTCCACGCCCTTGCTGCGGCCGGGATTCTTGTAGCCACGGCCGTTGACCACCGACACCGCGTAGCTGACCGTCTTGCCGGCGAGGTCGCCACCCATGTGCAGGCCCCAGTCAGCCGAGTTGCCGTACTTCAGGCGATCGGTGAGCGTGTTCTCGACATAGCGGAAGCCGTAGAACTTCTCGGCAAACGGAATCCACGGCATGTCGGTCGAACCGATGCGCAGC
>DATJCF010000180.1:0-2712 GCA_035514935.1 Rhodanobacter sp.
TGCGTACGAGCGCCTGCTGCTCGACGTGGTGCGCGGCAACCCCACCCTGTTCATGCGTCGCGACGAGGTGGAGGCCGCATGGAAGTGGGCCGATCCGATCCTGGCCGCCTGGGCCGGCAGCAACGAGTCGCCGCGTCCGTATGCGGCCGGCAGTTGGGGCCCCAGCGCCGCGGTGGCATTGATCGAGCGCGATGGCCGCACCTGGCACGAAGACAACGATTGATCCGCGGGCGTTCGCGCCCTTGTTCCCATCCATAGCGCCACCGTTGCGCGGCGCCCTCTTTGATGCCATGTCTTCCATACTGAACGTCACCACCCACAGTTTCACCGACTGCAAGGCGCAGGCCGCGGCGCTGGCCGAGCGTATCGCCGGCCACCTGCGCGAGGGGATCGACCAGCGCGGCAGTGCCGTGCTGGCCGTCTCCGGCGGCAGCACGCCGAAGGATCTTTTCGCCCGTCTCTCGCGTGAGGCGCTGGACTGGGCGCGTGTGCACATCACCCTGGTCGACGAGCGCTGGGTGCCGGACACCGACGAGCGCTCCAACGCCCGGCTGGTCAAGGCGACGCTGTTGCAGAACGCAGCAAGCGCGGCGCAGTTCGTGCCGCTGTACACCGGCGCGGAAAGCCCGGAGGCGGGTCTTGCCGAAGCCAACGCGCGCATCGACGCGCTGCCGCATCCGTTCGATGCCGTGGTGCTGGGCATGGGCGATGATGGCCATACCGCCTCGTTCTTCCCGGGTGGCGATCACCTGGCCGAGGCGCTTGATCTGGACGGCCAAACGCGGGTGTTGCCGATGCGCGCGCCCGGAGCGGGTGAGCCGCGCATCACGCTGAGCCTGCCGGCCGTGCTGGATACCCGGGCGCTGTACCTGCTGGTGACCGGCGCCACCAAACGCGACGTGCTGGCCGATGCCAGGCTGGGCCTGGGGGCCGCGCAACATTATCCGGTGCGCAGCGTGCTGAGCCAGACCCGCGCGCCGCTGTCCGTCTATTGGTGCCCTTGACGGTCGCACCCGCGGGCTTCGCCCTGATCGCCACCGCCAACAAATGCGAATGGCCGCCGCAACCGGCCGACATCCACGGAGTTTTGCCATGAGTACGCTGCACCCCGTCATTGCTGAAGTCACCCAACGCATCATCGAGCGCAGCCGCGCCACGCGCACTGCCTACCTGGCGCGCATCGACGAGGCCGGCAGCAAGGGCGTGTATCGCCATCGCCTGGGCTGCAGCAACCTGGCGCACGCCTTCGCCGCCAGCGGCACCGACAAGGTCGCGCTGCGCGGCAACATCACGCCGAACGTCGGCATTGTCACGTCCTACAACGACATGCTGTCGGCGCATCAACCCTACGAACCGTACCCCGAGCAGATCCGCCAGGCCGCGCGCCTGGTCGGCGCCGTGGCGCAGGTGGCCGGCGGCGTGCCGGCGATGTGCGACGGCGTCACCCAGGGCCGCGCCGGCATGGAGCTCTCCCTGTTCTCGCGCGAGGTCATTGCGATGGCCACCGCGGTGGCCTTGTCGCACGACACCTACGATGCCGTGCTGATGCTCGGCATCTGCGACAAGATCGTGCCCGGCCTGCTCACCGCGGCGCTCTCCTTCGGCCACCTGCCGACCATCTTCGTGCCCGCCGGCCCGATGACCAGCGGCCTGTCGAACGACAAGAAATCCAAGGTGCGCCAGAGCTATGCCGAGGGCAAGGCCACGCGCGAGGAACTGCTGGAAGCCGAGTCGGCCGCCTACCATGGGCCGGGCACCTGCACCTTCTACGGCACCGCCAACTCCAACCAGATGCTGATGGAGATCATGGGCCTGCACCTGCCCGGTTCCAGCTTCGTCACCCCCAACACGCTGCTGCGCGACGCGCTGACCCGCGCCACGGTCTACCGCGCCGTGGCGATCACCGCGCTGGGCGAGGAATACACGCCGATCGGCCACCTCGTCGACGAGCGCACCATCGTCAACGGGGTGATCGGCCTCAACGCCACCGGCGGCTCCACCAACCACCTGTTGCATCTGGTGGCCGTGGCGCGCGCGGCCGGCATCATCCTCACGCTGGAGGATTTCGACGCCATCTCGGCAGTGGTGCCGCTGCTGGCGCGGGTCTACCCCAACGGCAGCGCCGACGTGAACCACTTCCACCAGTCCGGCGGCATGCCGTTCCTGATCGGCTCCCTGCTCGATGCCGGCCTGCTGCACGGCGACGTGCGCACGGTATGGGGCGAAGGCATGGCGGCGTACCGCTGCATGCCCGCGCTGGACGGCGACGGCAAGCTGGTCTGGAACGAAGTCGTCGCCAGCGCCAACCTGGACGTGTTGCGCCCCGCCACCGAGCCGTTCCGCGCCGACGGCGGCCTGCGTGTGCTCAAGGGCAACCTCGGCCTGTCGGTGATCAAGGTGTCCTCGGTGCCGTCCGAGCACATGGTGGTCGAGGCGCCCGCTGTGGTCTTCAACGACCAGGAAGAAATGCTGGCGGCGTTCAACCGTGGCGAGCTGGAGCGCGATCTGGTGGCCGTGGTGCGTTTCCAGGGCCCCAAGGCCATCGGCATGCCCGAGCTGCACAAGCTCACTCCGCCGCTGGGCGTGTTGCAATCGCGCGGTTTCCACGTGGCGCTGGTCACCGACGGACGCATGTCCGGCGCCTCCGGCAAGATCCCGGCGGCGATCCACGTGACGCCCGAGGCGATCGACGCCGGCCCGCTGGGCAAGCTG
>DATJCF010000181.1:0-28229 GCA_035514935.1 Rhodanobacter sp.
CATCGACCCGAAGGTGCTGACCGTCGCGCTGACCGGCAATCTCGACAAGGTCTACAACGGCAACAGCAACGCCACGCTCACCGCGGGCAACTACCTGCTGAGCGGTTTCGTCGGCACCGAACGCGCCACCATCATCCAGACCACCGGCAACTACAACAGCAAGAATGTCGCCGACGCCGACACCGTCACCGCCACGCTGTCGGGCAACAGCTTCGCCGCCGACTACGGCACGCTGCTGTCCAACTACGTGCTGCCCGCCACGGCCAGCGGCACCGGCCACATCACCCCGCGCGGTATCACTGTCGACGCAACAGCCGGCAACAAGGTCTACGACGCCACCACGAACGGTGTCGTCGCACTCGGCAGCAGTGGCGTGCTGGCCGGCGACAGCGTGGTGCTCACCGGCACCGGTCATTTCGCCGACAAGAACGTGGGCACTGCCAAGGCGGTGACGGTGGATATCGACGCCAGCGGCACCGACGCGGGCAACTACGCCTTCCATGCGGCGTCCGGCACGACCGCCGACATCGCGCCGGCCACGCTGGTCTATCAGGCGGATCCCGCGACCTTCCAGCTCGGCCAGGCGTGGGGTTCACTGGGCGGCACGGTGTCCGGACTGGTCGGCGGCGAGACGCTGGCCGACGCCACCGACGGTACGCTGGCATGGCAAACGCCGGCCGACTCGACCAGCACGGCCGGCACATACGCCATCGACGGCAGCGGCCTGTCGGCGCTCAACTACGTGTTCGTACAGGCAGCGGACAACGCCACCGCGCTGCACCTGATCGGCAACGACACGCCGAGCCTTGTCGCCAGCACCGTCGCCGGGTTGCAGCAAGTGGATGATGCCGACGAGGCCCGCGCCCCGTACGCCCCGGACGTGCGCATCGTCAACGGCGGGGTGGGCCTGCCGTGAATCATGTGACCCGCGCGCCGCGCACCCCCTCCAAGGATCGCCCCATGCCGTCACCGTCCCGCCTTCGCCTCGCCCCGCTGGCGCTGGCCCTGCTGCTGCCACTGGCCACGTCGGCGCAGACGATCCCCAACAGCGGCCAGATCCTGCAGCAGGTACCGCCGAAACCACCGGAAAAGCCCGCCACCGAGCCCGGCCTGGTGATCGAGTCGCCGAGCACGGTCACCGCTGAAGACAGCACGCCGTTCGCGGTAACGCATCTGCAGATCGAGGGCAACACCACCTTCGACAACGCCACCCTGCACGCGCTGGTCGCCAATGGCGAAGGCCACACACAGACCCTGACCCAGCTCAACGCGCTGGCGCAGCGGATCACCGACTACTACCACGCGCACGGCTACCCGCTGGCCCGCGCGATCGTGCCGGCACAAGCCCTGAGCGACGGCACGGTGCGCCTGCAAGTAGTCGAGGCGCGTTACGACCAGATCGACCTGGACAACCGCAGCCACGTCGGCGACGGCCTGCTGAGGGCCACGCTGGCACCGCTGCGTTCCGGCGAACCGGTCACCCAGGCCACGCTCGACAACCGCCTGCTGCTGCTCGACGATTTGCCCGGCGTGAGTCCTCACGCCACCCTGCGCCCCGGCACGCAGCCCGGCACCTCGACCCTCGACGTGCACGCCGACGCCGAACCCACCCTGCAAGGCCAGCTTGTCGCCGATAACGCCGGTGGCCGCTACACCGGACGCCTGCGCGCGGGCGCCTACCTCGACCTCAACAATCCGTTGCACCACGGCGACCAGCTCAGCCTCGCCGCGCTCACCGCCGGCCACGGCATGCGCTACGGCCGGCTGGGCTACCAGGCTACGCTCAACGGGCACGGCACCCGGCTGGGCGCGGCGTATTCGACGCTGGCCTATGCGCTGGGCGGCCCGCTCGACGCGCTCGACGCCCACGGCACCGCCAGGGTCGCCAGCGCCTGGCTGGCGCAGCCGCTGGTGCGCACACGAAACAGCCGTCTGGACGTCCGTTTGCAATTCGACCGCAAGCAGCTGCGCGACCGCATCGACAGCACCGCCCTGCGCAACGACCGCCACAGCAGCCACTGGACCGCCAGCATCGCCAGCCAGCATGGCGACGACTGGGCCGGCGGTGGCCTGACCAACGCCAGCCTCAGCATGGGCCACGGCCGGCTGGGCTTCGACGAAGCCGCGGCGGCCACCGCCGACGCGGCCACCGCGCGTACACGCGGGAGCTATACGCACTGGATCGCCAGCGTGGCCCGCTTGCAGAACCTCACCCCCGGCACCCGCCTGTACCTCAGCCTCGGCGGCCAGCACAGCAACCGCAACCTGGACTCATCGGAGCAGTTCCTGCTGGGCGGACCGGACAGCGTGCGCGGCTACGACGTCGCCAGCACCGCCGGCGCCAGCGGCTGGCTGGGCACCGCGGAATTGCGCCACGACCTGGCCTGGGGCTGCGCCGGTCACTGCGAAGGCAGCCTGTTCGTCGACCACGGCAGCCTGCGCGTCAACGCCGATCCATGGACCACCGGCCCCAACCACGCCCGCCTCAGCAGCGCCGGCGTGGGCTTCAACTGGATCGGCACTGGGCCCTGGCAATTGCAGACGCAACTGGCTGCGCCTGTGGGCACCGCCCCCGACGCGCTGGGCAAACGCAGTGGCGCGCGCGCGTGGCTGCAGGTGGCCCGGGGCTTCTGATGCGCGGGTTTTAATGCGGCTTTTCGGTGCGTGAACTGCTTCGTTGGGCTTTCCCGCGACCCCGGACCTCTCCCCAAGGGGAGAAGTATTACGGCACCGTTCGGGTTTGAGGCGGAACTTGTCGGCTCTGATCATCGAGCATCGCGGCTGAAGCCACTCCCACAGCTCATTCCTTCTTGATCGCGTGCCCACCGAATTCGTTGCGCATCGAGGACAGCAGCTTGTCGGTGAACGACTCGGTGTCGCGCGAGCGCAGGCGGGCGATCAGCGACAGGGTGATCACCGGCGCGGGGACGTTGAGCTGGATCGCCTCGTCCACCGTCCAGCGGCCTTCGCCGGAGTCGGCCACGTAGGGCGCGATGCCGTCCATCTTCGGGTTCTTGGTCAGCGCGTCGGTGGTGAGGTCGAGCAGCCAGGAGCGCACCACGCTGCCCTGGCGCCAGATCTGGCCGATCTGCGCCAGGTCCAGGCCGAATTCCTGCTTGTGTTCCAGGATGGAAAAGCCTTCGGCGTAGGCCTGCATCATGCCGTACTCGATGCCGTTGTGGACCATCTTGGTGAAGTGGCCGGAACCCACCGGACCCACGCGGCCCCAGCCGGCATCCTTGGCCGGCGCCAGCGTCTCGAAGATCGGCTGCAGGTGTTTCACCACCGCCTCGTCGCCGCCGACCATCATGCTGTAGCCCTCGGCCAGACCCCACACGCCGCCGCTGGTGCCGCAGTCGACGTAGCCCAGCTTGTGCTCGCGGTACAGCGCGGCGCGGCGCAGGGTGTCGTTGTAATTGGAGTTGCCGCCGTCGATCACGGTGTCGCCGGGGGACAGCAGCGACAGCAGCGTGTTGACGGTGTCATCGGTGATCGCGCCGGCGGGCACCATCAGCCACACCACGCGCGGTGTCGGCAGTGCCTGCACCAGGGCCTGCAGCGAATCGGCGCTGGCCGCACCCTTGCCTTCCAGCGCCTTGCGCGCGTCGGCGTTCGGGTCAAAGCCGGTGACCTTGTGGCCGCCACGCAGCAACCGTTCGGCCATATTCGCGCCCATGCGCCCCAAACCCACCATGCCAAGTTCCATCGCACTACTCCGTCACAGAAAACAAAAAAGGGCGCGCCACACGGCAGCACCCGGGAAGGCATTATCGCGTATGCCGATCGGTATCCAGCCAGCCGCCGCTGAAACCGGCGCGGCGCAGGCCATCGATGATGTAGCGGCAGCCACGCATCAGCTGCCATGGCAGGCCGCTGCGGTAGTTCTCCACCATCAGCAGGATCGGCCCCAGATTCAGGCCGAAAAAGTACGGCGACACCCAGCCATCCAGCGCCATGCCGGGCTTGTCGACGTAGCTCTGGTTGAAGCTGGCCTTGAAGCCGTACGGATGCTGATCGTGCAGCTGCAGCGTATGGATGAAGTGGTACACCGCGGGCAGCACGATCTCCGGCGCGAACGGCAGCGAGGCCACCACCGCCCACGGCGCCACGGTGCCGTCGTCGATGCCGAACGGCGCGCCGCGGCCCTGGTAATCGTAGAAGTGCCGCTCGATGCCATTCACCTTCAACGTGGCCGGGCCGGGGCCGTCGCTGGCGGTGATGCCCCAGCAGTCGGCGCCGTAGCCGGTGAAACCCAGCGGGTTGTCGATGGCGTAGCGCTGCTGGACCTGCGTGGCGCGGCGACTGTTCTCGAAATAGTCGATGCCCTTGTCGCGCATGAACGCGTCCTGGATGCCGCGGAAATCGATCCACGCATGCGACAGCTGATGAGTGAACAGCGGCCCCGCATACAGGTAGTCGAGGCCGTAGCAGTGCTTCCACTCGTAGGTGCTGGCCCAGGCCGCGTACGCGCTGGGCGGCAGCGGATGGGTGGGTGAACCGAGCGCCAGCACATACAGCAGCAGGCCTTCGTCGTAACCTTGCCAGCGATACGGAATGAAGCCGCTTTCCGGATGCCAGCCATGGCCGATGGTGCCGTCGGCGGCCTGCGCCCAGGCCCAGTCGGCACGTTCGTACAGGGCGCGGGCGATGTCGCGCACTTCCTTCTGCTCGGCGCTGTCGTCGTTGAAATACGCGGCCGCCGTGAGCATGCCGGCAAACAGGAACGCACTGTCGACGGTGGACAGCTCGCACTGCCAGGCGCGCCGGCCCGTCTGCATGTGCAGGAAGTGGTAGTAGAAACCGCGATAGCCGGTGGCGTCCGGCTCCGGCCCCTGCGGGCTGTCACGAAAGAAACGCAGCGTGGTCAGCGCCCGCTGCAACGCCTCGGCGTGGCTGAGCAGGCCGCGCTCGACCGCCACTGGATACGCGCTAAGCGCCAGCCCGGTGGCGGCGATGCTGCACGGCCAGTCCGGTGCGGTCTTGTCCGATACCAGGCCGTTCAACGGATTGGTTTCGTACTGGAAGTACGCAAACGCCTTGCTCTGCAGCCGCTGAAACAACTGGTCGGGCTGGAGCGGTGGAGTGGACGGGGACGAACGCATGGATCGGGAAGAGGCCTGTCTCGCTGCAGGAGATCGGCGGCGGATCGCTTGCCGATGAGCACGGCATGGTACCCCCGACCGCGATGAAACGCAGGTTGACGCGGCCGATGCCGTTGCCGGCGCATCATCGGAGACCTGTTCATCACAGGAATCCCGATGTCGCCTTCTTCCCGCACCATCGACCCGCGCCAGCACTGCCTGCTGTCCAACGGCAAGCTCAGCGTGATGCTGAGCACGAACGGCTCCGGCTACACCCGCTGGCGCGACCTGGCCGTGACCCGCTGGCGCGAGGACCCGGTCGGCGACCCGTGGGGCAGCTACCTGTTGTTGCGCGATGAGGACAGCGGCGAGGTGTGGTCGCTGACGCAACAACCCGGCGCCAGCCGCACGCCCGACGACGCGGTGGAATTCGGCATCGGCCACGCCCGCTTCAGCCGCCGCCACCACAGCGTGCACAGCGCGTTGGAGATCGCGGTGGCGTCGGACTCGGACACCGAACTGCGCCGCATCACGCTGAGCAATCACGGCGATCGCACACGCACGCTCACGCTCACCAGCTACACCGAACTGGTGCTGGGCGCGGCGGCGGCCGACGATGCGCACCCGGCGTTTTCCAGGATGTTCGTGCAGACCGAATGGGACGCGGCGCATGGCCTGTTGCTGGCCCACCGTCGCGCGCGCGATGCCGCTCCCCCAGCGGCGTGGGCCGCGCAGGCCTTGCAGATCGAAGGCCAGCGCGCCGACGGCGCCAGCTTCGAAACCGACCGCGCACGCTTTCTGGGACGCGGCCGCACCCTGGCGCGCGCACAGGCGATGGCGCCCGGCGCGCCGCTGTCCAGCACCGTGGGTTGCGTACTCGATCCGGTTTTCGCGCTGCGCCAGCCGCTCACCCTGGCACCGCGCGACAGCGTGACCCTGTTGCTGTGGACCGCGCTGGCCGACACCCGCGAGGCTGCGCTGACGTTGGCAACGCGACTGACGCAAGCCGACACCGCCGCCACCCTGTTCGACGGCGCCGCCCGCCAGGCGGAAGCGGAGCGCGCGCGGCACGGCATCGACACCGCCTGCGCGGCCCACTGCGCCCGCTGGTTGAGCGCGCTGCTGGTGGCCGACACGACACAACGCGCGCCCATCGACGAATTGCCCCGCGGCCACGGCGGCCCGCCCACCTTGTGGGCCGCCGGCATTTCGGGCGATCGGCCGATCGCCCTGCTGTACGTTCGCGGCACCGACACGCTGCTGCGCGTGCGCGAGCTGCTGCAGGCACAGGCCTGGTGGCGCAGCCAGCGACTGGCGGTGGATGTGGTGCTGCTCGATACCGCCGTCGGCGACAGCGCGCTGCAGCAGGCGCTCGCGCCGCTGGTCGACGCACAGCAGGCACGGCTGGCGGCCGAAGACGGTGGGCCGAAGACGCAACTGTTCGTGCTGCATGACGACACCCTCGCCGCGGAACTGCGGCAAGGCTTGCTGACGGTCGCACGGCTGGTGCTGGACGCCGCCGAACCGACACCGCACGTGCCCGATGCGCCGGCCGCCGCCGTCGCGCCACCGCCGATCCGCGCCAGCACCGCGGCCGCACCACCGTCCGCCACCAGCGCCGAACGATCGGAGTTCGCCAACGGCAGCGGCGCCTTCGTCGACGATGGCCGCGCCTACCGCATCGATCTCGATGACGGTCGCACCACCCCGGCGCCATGGGTGAACGTGATCGCCAACCCCGCGTTCGGCTTTCTGGTGGCGGCCGAGGGTGGCGGCTACGCGTGGTCGCTGAACAGCCAGCAGAACCCGTTGACGCCATGGCCGAACGATCCGGTCAGCGACATGCCGCACGACGTGATCTACCTGCGCGACCAGGACACCGGCGATGTATGGAGCGCCACGGTATTGCCAATCCGCGTGCCCGGCGCCCATTACACCGCCACTCACGGCAAGGGCTGGAGCCGCTTCCGCAGCGACGCCCACGGCATCGAGGCCGACCTCGTGCAATGCGTGCCGCTGGCCGATCCGGTCAAGCTGTCGCGGCTGCGCCTGTACAACCGCTCGGCGCGCACACGGCAGTTGGCGGTGACCGGTTACGTGCAATGGGCGCTGGGCGCCAACGGCAGCACGCCAGCGCCGTTCGTGATCACCGCCCACGACGAGGCCACCGGCGCGATGCTGGCGCGCAATCCGTGGCGGCCGGACTTCGGCGAGCGCGTGGCGTTTTTCGACATGGCCGGCCAGCAGCAATCGATCAGCGGCGACCGGCGCGAATGCCTGGGTGAACTGGGTACGGTCGAGCATCCCGCCGCGCTGCACGACGGCACGCCACTGTCCGGCCGCGTGGGCGCCGGCCTCGATCCCTGCGGCGCGCTGCAGACGCGCATCGAATTGCCGCCACACACCCGGATCGACTTGCTGTTCCTGCTGGGCGACGCCAGTGCCGAAGCCGAGGCGCAGACGCTGATCGAGCGCTACCGCCACACCGACATCGACGATGTGCTGGCCGCCGTGGCCGCGCAATGGAGCGACGTACTCGACGCGGTGCAGGTGCGCACGCCCGATCGCGCCGTCGACATCCTGCTCAACGACTGGCTGCTGTACCAGGTGCTGTCCTGCCGCGTGTGGGCGCGCACCGCGTACTACCAGGCCAGCGGCGCGTATGGTTTCCGCGATCAACTGCAGGACGTGATGGCGCTGTGCGTGAGCCGCCCCGATGTGGCGCGCGAACAGTTGCTGCGTGCCGCGGGCCGCCAGTTTGCCGAGGGCGACGTGCAGCACTGGTGGCTGCCGCCGAAGGGCCAGGGCATCCGCACCCGCATCAGCGACGACCGACTCTGGCTGGTCTACGTGGCCATGCATTACGTGCGCGTCAGCGGTGACGACGCGGTACTCGACGAAACGCTGCCATGGCTGACCGGCCCGGCGATCGAGGGTGGCGCGACCGACGCGTTCTTCCTGCCCGGACGCAGCGACGACGCAGTGAGCGTGTACGAACACGCAGCACGCACGGTCGACAGCAGCCTCGCCCTCGGCGCGCATGGCCTGCCGCTGATCGGCACCGGCGACTGGAACGACGGCATGAACGCGGTCGGCGCCGCCGGCCGCGGCGAAAGCAGCTGGCTGGGCTGGTTCCTGCTGGCCGCCATCGCGGCGCTGGCACCCGTCGCCGAGCAACGCGGCGACGACGGACGCGCCCGCCGCTGGCGCGAGCATGCCGACGCCTTGCGCCAAGCCTTGGCGAAAACATGGGACGGCGCGTGGTACCGACGCGGCTATTACGACGACGGCACACCGCTGGGTGCGGCGCAAAACGACGAGTGCCGCATCGACACGATCGCGCAGTCGTGGAGCGTGATGGCCGGCGCGGACAACCCGGCCACGATCGACCGCGAGCGCGCCACCCAAGCCATGGCGTCGGTCGATCACCTGCTGATCGATCACGTCAACCAGGTGGCGAAACTGTTCACGCCACCGTTCGACGGCGGCCCGCAGAACCCCGGCTACATCAAGGGCTATCCACCCGGCGTGCGCGAGAACGGCGGCCAGTACACGCACGGTGCGATCTGGTCGATCTTCGCCTGGGCCGGCCTGGGCGATGGCGACCGCGCGGGCGCGCTGTTCGGCCTGCTCAACCCGATCCACCACAGCGCCAGCGCCGAGGCCGTGCAGCGCTACAAGGTCGAACCCTACGTCGTCTGCGCCGACGTCTACGCGGAACCCCCGCACGTCGGTCGCGGCGGCTGGACCTGGTACACCGGCTCCGCCGCATGGCTGTATCGCGCCGGGCTGGAAGCATTGCTTGGCTTCCAGCTACGTGGCGAGCAGTTGCGCATCGACCCATGCGTACCGAAGCAGTGGCCGGGATTCACGCTGACTTATCGCCATCGAGGCAAGAAGCACGTGAGCTGCTACGAGATCAGCGTGGAGAATCCGCGCCATGTCTGCGGCGGCGTGCAGGCCGTGGAAATGGACGGCCAAACGCTGGATGCGCATGAAGCCGTGGCGCTGGTGGATGACGGGCGGGTGCATCGGTTGCGCGTCACGCTGGGTGCTCCGCCTCCTCTCTCCCTTGGGGGAGAGGACTGAGGAGAGGGGCCGGTGCTTGCGGGAAGCTTTGGCTTTCGGCGGCGTGGACAGCTTTGTTGAGCTTCCCCGCGGCATGTGCCCCCTCTCCCTGCCCTCTCCCCGCAGGGGAGAGGGGATTGCGGTTTCTTTGTGGCGTTGAGGTGTGGCGTTTGCGGCTTTGTTGGGTATTGGGTCGATGAACGCAGAAGCCCGAAGCCACCGTAATCTCCTCTCCCCATGGGGGAGAGGACACAGGAGAGGGGTCGGTGCTTGCGGGAAGCTTCCCTCAAGACGACTTGCGCGTCCGCGACGTCCCAAGCTTGCGGGTCAGCGTATTGCGCCCCACGCCCAGCGCCTGCGCCGCGTTCTGCCGGTGGCCATCGCAGGCCTGCAATGCCGCCTGCAGCAAAGTCTGGTCCAGCGCCTCGCGGGCGCGGGCGTGGATCTCGACTTCGCCGGCGGCCAGGGCTTCGGCGGCCCAGTCGCGCAGGGCGTCGGTCCAGTCGCCGCCGCTGGGTGCGCCGCGCATGCCGTCCAGGTCGGTGGGCAGGATTTCGCTGCCGGGGGCGATCACCGCCAGCCGTCGGCACAGGTTTTCCAGCTCGCGCACGTTGCCGGGGAAATCCCGTTGCGCAATCAGTTTCAACGCGGCTTTCGAGAACCGCTTCGGCGGCAGTTTCAGGTCCTGCGCCATCGCCGCCAGGAAATGCCGCGCCAGCAGCGGGATGTCGCCGCGCCGGTTGCGCAAGGCGGGCAGTTCGATGCGCACCACGTCCAGCCGGTGCATCAGGTCGGCGCGGAACAGGCCCGCGGCCACGCGGGCGGACAGGTCCTGGTGGGTGGCCGCCACGATGCGCACGTTGCCGCGAATCAGCTCGCGTCCGCCCACGCGGTAGAACTCGCCGCCGGCCAGCACACGCAGCAGGCGCGTCTGCAATGCCAGCGGCATGTCGCCGATCTCGTCGAGGAACAGCGTGCCGCCCTCGGCTTGTTCGAAGCGACCGGACACGCGGCGCAGCGCGCCGGTGAACGCGCCGGCCTCGTGGCCGAACAGCTCGCTTTCCAGCAGCTCGCTGGGGATGGCGGCGGTGTTGAGCGCCACGAAAGGCTTCTGCCGGCGCGCGCTTTCCTCGTGCAGCGCGCGCGCCACCAGCTCCTTGCCGGTGCCGGTTTCGCCGGTGATCAGCACGTTGAGGTCGCTGGCCGCCACGCGGCCGATCAGCCGGAAGACCTCGCGCATCGGAGCGCTTTCGCCCAGCAGGGCATGGTTGGGTGCGATCGTTTCGGCGATGGGTTCGGCGGGCGCCGCGGCGCTGGCCAGCGCACGTTGCACCACCGCCACGGCGTGGTCGAGGTCGAACGGCTTGGCCAGGTAGTCCACCGCGCCGGCGCGGTAGGCGGCGGCGGCGGTGGCCACGTCGGTAAAGGCGCTCATCACGATCACCGGCCCCACGCCCAGCTCCTGCAGCTCGCGCAGCAGGCTCAGGCCATCCTCACCGGGCATGCGCACGTCGGTCAGCAGCAGCGCGGGCCGGTCGTCGTGCAGCGCCGTGCGAACCGTCTCCACCTCGCCGAACTCGCGCACCGCCAGGCCGGCGTCGCGCAATACCTCGGCCAGCACGAAACGCACGCCGCGATCGTCGTCGACGATCCAGATTTCTTCAGTCATGGGCTTGCCTCGCTGTGTTTTGCGCCTCCCCCTGCGCGCAGGGGGAGGTTGGGAGGGAGTGGCTCGGGTGAGCGAGGAAGATCAAGAGCGAACCCCTCCCCAACCCACCCCTGCGAGCAGGGGTGGGAGCGGTGCGCGGCAGGGCGGGGAGTCAGTCATGGCCAGGCTCCAGTGGCAGGTACAGCGAGAACACGGTGTCGCCGGCGCGGCTGGCGTAGCGCAATTCGCCGCCGTGCTCGTGGGCGATTTCGCGCGACAGCGCCAGACCCAGGCCGGTGCCGTCGACGCGGCCGGACACCAGCGGTTCGAACAAGGTGTCGCGCAAGGCGGCGGGTACGCCGGGGCCGTCGTCGGCCACGTCCACGCGCAGCGCCACCCGCGCCACGCCGTCGCCCAGCCGCAGGCCGTACTCGGCGCGAGTGCGCAGGGTGAGTGTGGTGGCACCGGCTTCCAGCGCGTTGCGGGCCAGGTTCAACAGCGCCTGCTGCAGACGATCGGCGTCGCCGTGCAGGTCGGGCAGGCTGGGGTCGTAATCGAGCCGCAGCCGCGGCGGATGCGGCTCGGCCTGCAGCAGGTCGGCGACGCGTTGCAGCGGCTGGTGGATGTTCACCGGCGCCAGCGTCGGCGCGCCGTCGTTGTGTAGCAGGCGGTTCGCCAGCGCACCGAGGCGATCGGCCTCATCGATGATCAGGCCGGCCAGCGCCTGCAGGTCCTCGCCAGCCACGCGCCGCTGCAGCAGTTGCGCGGCGCCACGCAGGCCGGCCAGCGGGTTCTTCATTTCGTGCGCGAAACCGCGCAGCGTGGCCGACAGGGGGGACTGGCCAGTCGGTGATTCGGCCAGCGCGTGCGCCTCCAGCAACAGGCCGCCATCGAGCGGTTGCAGGGTGATGTCGACCCGCGTCTGCCGCCCGCTCACGGCGGTGAGCATCACCCCGCGCAATTGCACCGGCCGCTGCTGCGCCAGACTCCGCTGCGCCTGCTGGGAGGCGTCGCCCAGTACACCGGCCAGTGGCTGGCCGAGCGCACTGCGCGGCCCCCACTCCAGCCACTCGGCCAACGCCGGGTTGAGCCATTGCAGGCGCAAGTCGGCGTCGACGAGGGCCAGCCCCGTCGCCATCTGTTCCGCACACGCCTGCCAGTCGCGGTCGCTCATTGCACCATTGTGGGCGTTGTTTACATTTGGTGCAACAGCCTGAGGCGTATGGTGTCCCGGTTCGTCACGCTGTGGGGGGTTTTCCGCCGTGGAACACCGGTTTGGCGCCGTTTATACCGGGCATTCACCCTGCAGTGGGCACTGTGGCGGGATACGCGGCAAGCGCGTATCGACGCCATGAAAGAGGGCCTCCGACATGCACGAATCCATCCAGCTGGGCGACATGGTTTTCGTCTCCGACGGGGGCGAAGGCATCGGCTCGGTGCGGGAAATCCGGCCGGAGCCGCCGGAGCTGGTGATCTATATCGAGAATGCCGGCGACTTCGAGCTGCCGCTGTCGGCAGTGCGCGGCGTGCACTCGGGCAAGGTGGTGCTGGATATCACGCGACTGGAGCCACGGCTGCGCGAGGCGACACGCCATGTGCGCGATGCGGCGGACCCCTCTTACCAAGCACGCGGCAACGGGGTCGATGAGGAGGAATAGCGGCGCCCGGACGAAGGTCCGATAGATGAACCACAGCGCCTGCCATCCCCTCCGCAGCCGGCCAGCGGACAGGGCACGACATACAATACCCGCATGATGACCGCCGATTGCCGCGCCGCATGATCGACAAGGACGAGACACGGCTCAACCGCCATTTCCATCGCATGGAAACCCAGTTGCCCGGGTGGATTGCGCGGCCGATACGCTGGCTGCGCGTGCCCTCGTCCCGCTGGGTCCGCGTGCCGGTGGGCCTGCTGCTGATCGCCGGGGGCCTGTTCAGCGTTTTGCCGGTGCTGGGCCTGTGGATGCTGCCGCTGGGGTTGTTGCTGCTGGCCGAGGACCTGCCCTTTCTGCGCCGTCCGATGTTGCGGACCCTGCTGTGGGTGGAGCGTCGCTGGCTGCGCTGGCGACGCTCGCGCCGGCGCGACTGATCAGTCGGGCTTGGCGGAGCTGGACTCCGCCTTGCCGCCGGCATCCAGCTCCGCGAATTCCGCGTCGGACAGCGTGATGCCAGCCGCGGCCACGTTCTGCTCCAGATGGCTGACCTTCGAGGTGCCGGGGATCGGCAGCATCACCGGGCTGCGCCGCAGCAGCCAGGCCAGCGCCAGCTGGCCGGGCGTGGCGTCATGCGCGGCGGCGATGCGATCGAGCAGCCCGCCCTTGCCGGCCAGGCTGCCGGCGGCCAGCGGATACCAGGGGATGAAGCCGATGCCGTGCTTTTCGCAATGGTCGAGCACATCCTCGCTACCGCGATCGACCAGGTTGTAGCGGTTCTGCACAGTGGCCACGGGAAACACGGCGGACGCCGCGACCACGTCATCCACCGACACCTCGCTGAGGCCGGCGTGGGCGATGATGCCCTCGTCCAGCAGCGCCTTGATCGCCCCGAACTGCTCGTCGCGAGGCACCTTGTTGTCGATGCGGTGCAACTGCCACAGGCCGATCTGCTCCACCCCCAGCCAGCGCAGGCTTTTCAGCGCCTGCTGGCGCAGGTATTCGGGACGGCCCAGCGGCTGCCACTCGTCCGGCCCGCTGCGGGTCAGCCCGGCCTTGGTGGCCACCAGCATGCCGGAATACGGATGCAACGCTTCGCGAAGCAACCCCTCGGACACATCGGGCCCGTAGGAATCGGCGGTGTCGATGAAATTGACGCCCAGCTCGGGCAACCGCCGCAGCGTGCGCAGGCACTCGGCCTTGTCCGCCGGCGGCCCCCAGATGCCCTTGCCGGTGATGCGCATGGCGCCGAAACCGAGGCGATGGATGGCGGTATTTCCGCCGATCTTGAAGGTGCCCGATGAAGCGGCGTTTGTGTTGGCCATGGCGTTGTTCCTGCGGGGATCTGGAGGGTAGCCGCGCCGCGCGATGCGCGGGCGGCAGCCCCCAAGACTACGCCGACCGCATGAAACGCGGGCGAAAGTGCGCCCGAATCCGTTGCCCCAAAACGACCACGGACGCCGCAGCGTCCGTGATCTTCCCGCATGAATCGCCTGTTACAGCGAGTAGTACATCTGGAACTCCAGCGGGTGGGTGCTGGCGCGGTACTTGGTGACTTCCTTCATCTTCACTTCGATGTAGGCATCGATGAAGTCGTCGGTGAACACGCCACCGGCCTTCAGGAAGTCGCGGTCCTTGTCCAGCGCTTCCAGCGCGGCGTCGAGGCTGGAGCAGACCTGCGGGATGTTCTTCTCTTCTTCCGGCGGCAGGTCGTACAGGTCCTTGTCGGCCGGCGCACCCGGGTCGATCTTGTTGATGATGCCGTCCAGGCCGGCCATCATCAGCGCGGTGAACACCAGGTAGCCGGACTGCATCGGGTCGGGGAAACGCACTTCGATACGACGGCCCTTGGGGCTGGCCACGTATGGGATGCGGCAGCTGGCGGAGCGGTTGCGGGCCGAGTAGGCCAGCATCACCGGCGCCTCGAAACCCGGCACCAGGCGCTTGTAGCTGTTGGTGGTGGAGTTGGAGAACGCGTTGATCGCCTTGGCGTGCTTGAAGATGCCGCCGATGTACCACAGCGCCGTCTGCGACAGGCCACCGTACAGGTCGCCGGCGAACAGGTTCTCGCCATTCTTCGACAGCGACTGATGCACGTGCATGCCGCTGCCGTTGTCGCCAACCAGCGGCTTGGGCATGAAGGTGACGGTCTTGCCGTTCTGGTGCGCCACGTTCTTGACCACGTACTTCATGGTGATCAGTTCGTCGGCCTTCTTCACCAGCGTGTTGAACTTGACGCCGATCTCGCACTGGCCCGCGTTCGCCACTTCGTGGTGGTGCACTTCGACCACCTGGCCCAGCGACTCCAGCACCTTGCACATGTCGGCGCGCAGGTCGCCCAGCGAATCGACCGGGCTGACCGGGAAATAGCCGCCCTTCACGCCAGGACGGTGGCCGGTGTTGTTGCCGTCGTACTTGTAGCGCGACGACCAGGCCGCCTCTTCGGAGCCGATTTCATAGAACACGCGGCCCGGATCGTTCTGGAAACGCACCGAATCGAAGATGAAGAATTCCGGCTCCGGCCCGAAGAACGCGGTGTCGGCGATGCCGGTGGATTTGAGGAACGCCTCGCCACGCTTGGCGATCGAGCGGGGGTCGCGGCCGTAGGCCTGCATGGTGCTGGGCTCCAGCACGTCGCAATGCACGATCAGCTGTACATGGGCGCTGAACGGGTCCAGGTGGGCGGTGTCCGGGTCGGGCATGAGGACCATGTCCGACTCGTTGATGCCCTTCCAGCCGGTGATCGACGAGCCGTCGAACATCTTGCCGTCTTCGAAGGTGGACTCATCGATCTGATGCGCCGGGAACGAGACGTGGTGATGCACGCCGAGCATGTCGGCAAAACGGAGGTCGACGAATTCGACATCGTGTTCCTGGATCAGGTCGAGCACTTTCTGAGCAGTCATGGAGCAACCTCGAATGGAATGGGCGGATGAGCTTTAGCAAACCGTGTGCCAACGGACAGTAGCGGGAAAACCGCATGCCGTGGGGCTTCGTGCGCCCTGACGCTGGCGGCAAAGTCCCTTAACGGTGCAGCATGGTGCCTCATTTCACCAGCTTGGTGCACGTACTGCTGTCGACGCCGTTCCACGCCGATGACGACGTGGCGCGGCGTCCCCAATTCAGAACGCCTTGCTGGCGCTGACCACGGCCGTAGCCCGGCCCAGGTAGTGGCCCATCGTGTTGGTGTAGACCGACCGCCGAGCGTTGGTGTCGTAATAACCCAGCGCCACCGCGTAACCGTGGTCGAAGTTGCGGGTGAGACCCAGCTTCCAGTCGCTGTAGCTGGCGGCGCTGGCGCCGGCGATCCGCTGGCGTCCGGCGTGGGCGTTGACCAGCCAGCCCGGGGTGAACTCCCAGTTCCAGGAAAGATCGACGTAGCTGCTGTTGCGGCTGTCCGCCACCCCGAACGCGTTGCCCAGCGTCTGCGAGTATTTCAGCGTCAGCGTGCGCCAGCCCACCGCAGCGTAGGCCTCCAGCGTGTACGGCCGGGTGTAGCCGTGCGGGTAGCTGCCCGGGTAGTAGTACTCGTAGAGGCCGCCGTCGACCGTCCAGTCGTCACCGACCTTGGTGCGGTAGCCGGTATAGACGTCCCATTCCACGCTGCTGGAAACCCGCGCGCCCGGCGCGGATGTGTCGGACAGCCAGCTGATGCTGCTGCCCCATCCGCCGACGTACCAGCCGCTGGCATGGTCGTATTCCAGGCCGGCCTGCAAGGCCGGGTCGCGGTCGCTCTGCGAGAGGCCGCGGAACAGATAGTCATTGACGACGGTGACATTGCCGATGGTGGCGCTTTCGGCCGCCATGAGGGTCGGTGCGGTGCAAAGGGCCAGTGCTGCTGCACCAAGGTGGATCAGTTGCCTGGTTCGTTTCATCGTTGCGACTCCCGCTTTTCCAGCTGCCCGGCCAAGCGCCGGATCCGCGGAATGCGGTTCGGCCGCCGGGCCATGCTGCACAGCAATATGCGGGCCATCGCGAATGAGGCGATGCCAGGAACCCGTTTCCGGCGTGGTTCAGCCGGGTAAACGCACCGACACCTGATATTTCCGGCCGGCCTCCACACCACGGACAACGGCACCGTCCAGCACCTTGCCGTCCACCACGACAGACGTCTCCTTTCGTCCGGCCTCGCGCGCCATCTCGACCACAAATTCGGCGCCGCGGAACGTGCGCACCACCCGTGCCGATGGCCAATCCGCCGGCAACTGCGGCGCGATGCGCAAGCCGTCGGCCTGCCCCTGCAAACCGAACAGGCCCTCGACCAGACAGCGATAGACCCACGAGACCGTGCCCGTATTGAACAGCTGGCTGGAGCGGCCGGCCGTGCGCGGGAACTGGTAATACGCGCCGCGGTAGTAGTTGGGGATGAACACCGGCAACTGGCCGCGCTGCAGGTAGTCGTCGCCATCCGGGCCGGGGATCATCTGCCGCAGCAGGCGGTAGGCGCGCTCGGATTCGGTGATGCCGTACAGGCTGTAGATATAGAAGATCGCCGCGTGGTTGTAGACCGCGCCGTTTTCCGCCGAGCCCGGATATTTCTGCGTCACGCGGCCCACGTCATCGCGCATGGCGGTAAACGCGGGCGCGAACATCGCCACGCCATATGGCGTTTCGAGTTGCTGCTCGATCGCCTGCAGCATCTTCCCGCGCTGCGCCTCGTCGGCGGTGCCGGCCAGAATCGCCCAGCTTTGCGGGTTGAGGAAGATGCGGCCCTCGTCGTCCTTGCGGGTGCCGAAGATCACGCCGTCGTCAGTGATGCCGCGGGCAAACCATTCGCCGTCCCACAGCTGGCCGTTCACGGCGTCATTGAGCTGCTCCGCCCCTTCGCGGAACGACTGCGCCAGTTCGGGTTGCTGTCGCGCGTCGCACACGGCGGCCCACAGTTTCAGGGCGTAGCTGGTGGCTACCGACAACCAGCCGGACACCCCCTTGCCCTTGTAGCCGACCATGTTCATCGGGTCACACCAGTCGCCCTGGGCGATCAGACTGAGGCCGCGTTCGTCGCGCACGTCCAGCAGCCAGCGCATCGCGGCGCTGATGCGCTCGAACACGCTCAAGGTGCGGCCGTCATCCACGCCGGTGACCGGCTCGTCCAGCAGCGCGTAATCGCCGGTTTCATCGAGGTAGGCCTGCAGGCAGACCGGCAGCCACACGCAATGGTCGGTGTGCGGGATCTGGTTGATGTACTTCAGCTCGGCGCCTTCGATCAGCAGGATGCCGTCGGGCATGGCGCCGCTGCCTTCCTGCTGGCTCAACGCATGGAGGAAGGCCGAGCGCGTCACCGCCGGGCGGATGTAGCTCATGCCCATGTTGTCCTGCAGATAGTTGCGGGTCTGCGGATCGGTGCTGAGCCGGTTGACGTCGGCGTGGTAGAACATCTGGCGCGGCAGCCAGTGGTTCACGAAATTGTCCAGCGCCGCGTCGGGCGTATCGATCTGGATGCAGCCGCGACCCTGGCTCACGTAATCGGCATATTCGCGCTGGGTATCGGCGAAACCCGCCTCGCTCAGGTACTTGTCGCGCAACGCGCGGATTTCCGCGTCGTCGAAGGCGGGGCCGAAAATGAAGCGGTACTGCTGCGACTCATCCGGCGCGAAGCCGTGGCGATACTGCAGCACCGCCGCCGGTGTTTCGTAGCGTGCATCGCCGCCGTCCAGCGTCTCCTGCTGCACGCCGCTGGGGTTGTGCAAACCACCCTCGCCCTCGAAGGTTTCCTGCTTCGCCTCCCAGGCGTCCGGCGCGCGTTCGTGCAGGAAGAAGGTCTTGTCCTTGAAGTCCTTCTGCTTGAAATAATCGGCCACCTTTTGATACGGCGTGACGCAGCTGGCCACCACGCCGCCCAGGTCGGCGCGGTATTCCGCCGACTGGTTCATCCACGACATGTAGCCGATCGGAAAGTACGGATAGATGCTCAGCTTGCGCGCGCGGCCGGATACATTGCGTACCTTGAGCGTCCACAGCTCGACGACGTCGTTCACCGGCAGCGACACCTTCATCTCGACCTCGATGCCCGCGCAGACCACATGCCACGCGATGTCGCCCTTGCCCGCGGAAAACGTGAAGCTTTCCGGCGTGGCCCGCACCGGCTCGTACGGCGCCGAGAAGATCTCGCCGGACTCCTCGTCCTTGATATAGAAAAAACGTCCGGGATGATGCGCGTAATACGGCTGCTCCGGCTGCATGAACGTCTTCGCTTCGAGGTTCGGCGCGTAGGCGTACTTGGCCGGCTCCGGCTGCATGAATTGCGCCACGGCATAACCGCGACAATTCATCTGCATCATCATGCGCCGGTTCCACAGGAAGCCGGCCGCACGCGGCATGGCTACCGCGCTGTGCAATTCGAAACGTTCGCCATCGGCGCTGGGGTTAAGCATCTGAAACCGCTCCGCTGATCAATGAAGGTCAAACCGTGGATTTGCGCGCCAGCAATTCCGTCTGCACGCGCGCCAGCGTTTCGTTGTCCAGCGTGTAGAAACGCATGGTGAAAGCGGCGATGAGCGCGATGACGCCGGGGATGACCGTCAGCAACAACACGATGCCCATCTGCGATGCACCCGACTGGGCCTCGTTCGCCACGTAACCCATCGCCGCCAGCATCCAGGCAATCGCCGCCGACGCGATCGCGCCACCCAGCTTCTGCGAGAACGTGGCCGCGGCAAACGTCATCGCGGTGGCCCGGCGGCCGGTTTTCCATTCGGTGTAATCGGCCGTGTCGGCAAACATCGAGAAGGCCAGTGGCGACTTGGGCCCGAGGAAGAAGCCGATCGCCGTGTTGATGCCGAACATCAGCCAGATCGCGTCCTTCGGCACGAACACCATCACGCAACTGAGCAGGCCGACGGCGGCCATCAACAGCATCATCAGCTTTTTCTTGTCGATGAAGCGGGTCATCAACGGCGTGCAGGCGGCGCCGATGGCCAGCGCGATGGAATAGGTGGCAAGGAAGGCGCCGGTCAGGTCCGCCTGCCCCACGTAGTACTTCATGTAGTAGACCGATGCCCCCGCGCGCATCACGATCGTCGTCATGATGATCAGCGCCAGCGCGAAAAGTACCAGCCATGGACGATTGTCCAGCAGGTCCCGGATGTCGCCCATCACCGCGGATTTCTGTTCCCGCGGCGGCGTGATGCGCTCACGGGTGGTGAAAAACACCGTCGCGAACATGATGGCCGCGGCCACACCGTACGCCGCCATGGTCAGCTGCCAGCCGAGCTTGTCGTCGCCGTGGCCAAACCACTGCACCATGTCCAGCGTGAAGTAGTTCACCAGCGTGGTGCCGGTGAATGCGGCGATGAAGCGGAAGCTGATCAGCGTGGTGCGATCCTGGCTGTTGGCGGTGATGACACCAGACAATGCCGAATAAGGCGTGTTGATGACGGTGTACATCAGCATCATCAGGGTATACGTGCCGTACGCCCAGATCAGCTTGCCGTCATGACCCAGGTCGGGCGTGGTGTAGGTCAGCACGCCAGCCGCGGCCATCGGCACGGCGGCAAACAACAGGTAGGGACGGAATTTGCCGAAACGCGACCTGGTGCGATCGGCAATGGCGCCCATCGCGGGGTCGGCAAAGGCATCGACGATCTTGGTGATGAGAATCATGGTGCCGGCCGCCGCGGCGGAAAGCCCCATCGTGTCGGTATAGAAGATCAGCAGGAACGCGGAGATGTTGGCCCAGTAGAAGTTGAAGCCAACGTCGCCGATGCCGTAACCGATCTTCTCCTTCAGCCCGATCCTGGCACTGGCTAACTGGTGCTCTGTTTGCGCCACGTTGACGTCTCCCGATGCTTGGTACGTTGGATGTGCAGTCGCGTATCGGCCGGTTTCGCGGCCGCAAATGCATTGCGACAAGTCCTCCCTTCGGCTCTCTCCGGGCAAAACATGACGTTGGCGCGCGCTTTCGGTGGAAAGCGCCCACGTCCTGGATCGGCGGTGAGATGGAGCGGGTGGCGCGACAGGTACCCGCCAATCGTCGCATGGAAATGGCCGTCCAGGACAAATCGCGCCATGGCCGCCAACGGCGGGAACCTGCTGGCAGCTCTTCGATTACCATGCGCCGACGCCAGCCGGCGCTTTCAGTGAAGGATCACCATGAGCAGACATTCCAGGCGCGATACCGCCCGTGACGCGTTGGAGCGCGTCGTGCAACCCGTGGCGGAGACGCGTGAGCTGCTGCACCGCGACGGCGAGCTGAAGCCGGGGCTGGGCAAGATCAGCGGCGTGATCGCGCTGTCGCTGGGCTTCCTGTGCCTGCTGGCTGTGGCGGCCTTCCACTTTCCGCAGTACCTGACCACACCGGACCTGCGCCACAAGTATTCCGTCGACGTGTTGCGCCAGGTGTTGCTGATGGGCCTGCTGGTAGCCGGCGGCATGTCGCTGGGCAATGTGGTCCTGGGCCGCCAGCGCAACCTCAACATCATGGCGTTCGTGCTGGTGATCGCGGCGGTGGCGCTGGGCGGTTCGCGGGTGCCGGTGGGCGAGTTCCCCGACCACACGCCGTACATCGGGCTGGACTGGTTCATCCTGGACCTGCTCGGTTCCACGCTGATCTTCGTGGTGATCGAGAAGCTGTTTCCGCTGTACAAGGGTCAGGCGATTTTCCGCAAGGAGTGGCAGACCGACCTGAAGCACTTCGCGGTGAACCATTTCATCGTGGGGCTGGCATTGCTGACGGTGAACTTCCTGCTGCACCACATGTTCGGCTGGCTGGTCAGCAGCGATTTCCAGCAGGCCGTGCAGCACATTCCGTTCCTGCCGCAATTGCTGCTGTGCGTGCTGGTCGCCGACCTGGCGCAGTACTGGACGCACCGCGCCTACCACGAGGTGCCGTTCCTGTGGCGCTTCCACGCCGTGCATCACAGCGTAAAGACGATGGACTGGCTGGCCGGCTCGCGCCAGCACATGCTGGAGCTGATCTTCACCCGCGTCTGCGTGCTGGCGCCGCTGTACATCCTGGGTTTTTCCGAGGCGGCGATGAACGGCTACATCCTGATCGTGGGTTTCCAGGCGGTGTTCAACCATGCCAACGTGCACCTGCCGTGGGGGCCATTGAAGTACCTGGTGGTGACGCCGGATTTCCACCACTGGCACCACGCTTCCGACGACGAGGCGATCGACCGGAACTACGCCGCGCACTACGCGTTTCTCGACTACATCTTTGGCACCGCGGTGAAGTCGAAGAACAAATTCCCCGAGCGCTACGGCGTGGTCGGCGACTACATGCCCGATGGCTTCGTGAAGCAGCAGATGTTTCCGTTCCGGGCCGGAAAAAAGGATGTCGACGCCGCCGAGTGATCCTCGACGCAGCGCACCAATCCTTGTGCGGTGCGACTTGCCGCACGGTACGCCGCACCATGCCATCACCCCGGCGCTTCGGCCCTTCCGAACCGCCCCTGACACTGCTACGGTTACCGCTAACATTCTGGGGGGAACCGTATGCCCATTCACCGATCCAACCTGATCCATCGCGCGCGGTTGCTCCTGCTGACGGCCAGTGCCTTGACCGCCGTCGCCGCACTCCCTGCGCTGGCAACGTCTGCTGAAACGGACGGCCAAACCCTGACCTTGAACGACAAGGGTTACTTCGCGTCCCGCGGTTTCGACGTGCTGGTGTACAGCAACTGGTACGACGGCCTGTTCAGCGACGCCAAGATGAGCGGGGTGGAGATCATCCACCACGACCAGCGCACGGCGACCAACGGCGACATCCGGCTGTCGGCCACGCCGGACCAGTGGGATCCGATCGGCGTGCTGGTGAACCGCAAGGTCGACCAGGCCAAGGGCACGATCGACACCCACCTGTCTTATCCGGATTACCACTTCGACTACCGCATCAATGCGCGCAAGGACGGCGACAAGGTTGTCATCAGCGTGATCCTGGACAAGCCGCTGCCGGCGGCGCTGGACGGCAAGGCCGGGTTCAACCTGGAGTTCCTGCCCGCCACGTATTTCCACCACAGCTATTTCGCCGATGGCGTGGCGCATCCGTTTCCGCTCTATCCGGCCGGCAACATGACGCAGCCGTCCAAGGACCAGCGCGCCGAACCGCTGCCCATGGCCAGCGGCCAGCGCTTCGTGCTGGCGCCGACCGACCCGCAACAGCGGGTGACAGTCAGCGCCGCCAGCGGCACGATGAGCTTCTACGACGGACGCAACCAGGCGCAAAACGGCTGGTTCGTGTTGCGCCAGATGATTCCCACCGGCAAGACCGGCACGGTGCTGCAGTGGACGCTGTCCGGCAGCACCAACCCGGACTGGATACGTCCCACCGTGATCGGCCACTCGCAGGTGGGTTACGCGCCCGCCCAGCCGAAGATCGCCGTGCTGGAACACGACCCGAAGGCGCCGATGAGTGGCGAGGCGCGGCTGCTGCGCGTCACGCCCGATGGCAAGGAAACGGCCGTGTTCAGCGCCGCGCCCAAGCCCTGGGGTAATTACCTGCGCTACGGCTACGCCCGTTTCGATTTCAGCAGCGTGACCCAGCCCGGCCTTTACGTCATCGACTACGACGGCCAGCGCACCGCACCGTTCCCCATCGCCAGGGACGTCTACGCGGCGGCCTGGCACCCCACGCTGGACATCTACCTGCCCCAGCAGATGGACCACATGCGGGTGACCGAGGCCTATCGCGTGTGGCATGGCGATCCGCACCGCGACGACGCGCGGCAGGCGCCGGTCAACCACGAACATTTCGACCTCTACGCCCAGGGCCCGACGACCGACACCGCGTTCAAGCCCGGGCAGCACATTCCCGGCCTGAATGTCGGCGGCTGGCTGGACGCGGGTGACTACGACATCCGCACCCAGACGCAGTACGCGATCGTGCGCACGCTGGTGCATAGCTGGGAGGATTTCCATCCCGACCGCGACACCACCAGCGTCGACTGGAGCGCCCGCCGCGTCGACATGCATCGTCCCGACGGCGTCCCCGACATCCTGCAGCAGATCAAGCACGGCACCGTGCAACTGGTCGCCCAGTTCGACGCGGTCGGCCATGCCATCAACGGCATCGTCGAGCCGGATCTGGTCCAGTACCGCCACCTGGGCGACGCGGTGACCAAGACGGACGGCCTGGTCTACGACCCGTCGCTGAAGGAAGGCGAAGTGAAAGACGGTCGTAGCGGCACGCCGGACGACCGCTGGGCCTTCACCAGCAAATCGAGCGCGCTCAACTACGGTTCGATCGCGGCACTGGCCGCCGCCTCGCGTGCCCTGCACGACATGGACCCGGCGCTGGCGAAGAAATCGCTGGCCATCGCGGAGAAGGTGTGGGCGCAGGAACATGCGCAGGCGCCCGCGCTCTACAAGCACGGCAACACCACCGGCGGTCCGTTGGAGGCGGAGGAGTTCGCTGCCGCAGTGGAACTGCTGGCCACCACCGGCGACCAGAAATATGCCGCCCGGATCACCGCCCTGTGGCCGTGGATTGCAGAGCACTTCGTCTTCAATGCCACCGAAGCCGTGCGCGCGTTACCCCACATGCCGGCCACCTACCGCAGCCACGTCGAAACGGCTGTCCGCGCCTATGCCAAACAGCAGGCATCGATGACCAAGGCCAATCCCTACGGCGTGCTGATCACGGATGGCGGCTGGGCCGGCAACGGTGCCATCGTTCGCATGGCCATCACCGATTACGCGCTGCACAAGGCGTTCCCCGACATCATCGACGGCAAGGGCGTGTTCCGCGGGCTGGATTATCTCTACGGCACCCACCCCGGCTCGAACCTGTCGTTCGTTTCGGCCGTCGGCGCGCAGTCGAAGGAAGTGGCCTACGGCCATAACCGCGCCGACTTCAGCTTCATCGCCGGCGGCGTGGTGCCGGGCGTGCTGATCGTGAAACCCGACTTCCCGGAGAACAAGGAAAACTGGCCCTTCTTCTGGGGCGAGAACGAATACGTCACCGACCTGGGCGCGTACTACATCTACCTGGCCAACGCCGCCGACACCCTGGTCGAGGGCAACCAGCCGGCACGCTAGGCAACCTGGCCGTTCCGGCTCCACCGTTTCCCGCGGGGAGGATGGTCAGTCCACGGACTGATCGCCCTCCCTTTTTTCGCTCGCATCCGACCGCGAGCCCGGCCGCCAGGCCGGTGGCCACTGCTATGCTTTTTTTCCGGTTTCAGGAGACAACGCCGATGCGCCTTCCGTCGCTTTGCCTGGCTTTGCTTGCGCTGCTCTCGATGGCCACGGCCGCCCACGCGACCGGTACGGCGGTACCGTTGTGGCCCGGCGGCGCGCTGCCCGACGGTGCAAGGCAGGGACAACTGCCGGCCCTGACGGCTTATATCCCCGCCTCCAATCCCACCAGAACGGCGGTGGTGATCTGCCCGGGCGGCGCGTATCACGCGATGGCGCTGGACTGGGAGGGCGTGCTCGTCGCGCAGTGGTTCAACCAGCACCATGTAGCGGCCTTCGTGCTGCAGTACCGCCATGGCGACGGACACCATTACCCGCAGCCGATCGACGACGGCCGCCGCGCAGTGCGCTGGGTGCGTGAGCACGCGCAGACCTATCAGCTGGATCCGCAGCACATCGGCATCATGGGGTTCTCCGCCGGCGGGCATGTGGCCGCCACCGTCTCCACCCATTACGACCCGAAGACGGCGCTGTTGCACGACGCCGTGGGGCAGGCGCCGGCGCGACCGGATTTCACGATACTGGCCTATCCCGTCATCACCATGGACGAGGCCTTCACCCACCTGGACTCGCGCGAACACCTGATCGGCCTGCACCCATCACCGGCGCTGGTGCACGAGCTGTCCAACGAAACGCAGGTCACCGCCGAGACGCCGCCGGCCTTCATCTATGTCACCGACGCCGACACCCTGGTGCCGCCGGAGAACAGCATCGCGTATTACCTGGCGCTGCATCGGCAGCATGTGCCCGCCGAACTGCACGTGTTCCGCACGGGCAAACACGGCAGCGGCCTTGGCCAGCACGAGCCGCTGCTGAGCATCTGGCCCGAGCTTCTCGCCCGCTGGATGGCCGGCCTGGGCTATATGGAACAAGGTTGAGCGGCCGCGTCCATCGGCCGAAAGCCCCCGAATGATCCCCGTTTCCGCCGCAACGCAAGCGATGAGGAATTCATGAGAACGCCAAGCTTCGTCCGTGCCACTGCCGTCGGCGCCCTGTTCGCCATGCTCTGCCCCATGGCCGCGAATGCCGTCGATGCCGCGCCCGCGCCGCCGCCGACCCGCGTGTACGACGCGCCCGGCGCACCGCCTTTCACGGTGATCGACGGCCGCGGGGCCAATGCGCCGGTGGATGCGAATGGCAATTTCGTGATCGGCCCCGACTACGTGCCGGCACCCGAACTGGCCATGCGCCCGGGTGTGCCGCAGGGGACGGTGCAGCAGTTCGTCATGGATTCGAAGGACAGCAGGTTCTACCCGGGCATCGGTCGCGACGTGTTCGGCACCGTCGACCCTGCGAACCCGAAGACCTTGATCGTCGCTACCCATCCCGCGCCGTACCAGCGCACCATCACCGTCTACATTCCGCAGCAGTACCGGCGCGGCACCGCAGCGCCCTTCATCGTCACGCACGACGGACCGAAGCTCGGCGCGCCCGACATGATGCTGCCGCACGTCCTCGACAACCTCATCGCCGACAGGCGCGTGCCGGTGATGATCGCCGTGATGATCCAGAACGGCGGCGGCGACGCGCAGGGCAGCGAGCGCGGCCTCGAGTACGACACCCTGTCCGGCAGGTTCGCCGAGTTCATCCAGGCGGAAGTGTTGCCGCAGGTCGAGCAGCGCTACGGCGTCACGCTGACGAACGACGCGGACGGCCGCGCCACGATGGGCTGCAGTTCCGGCGCCGCGGCCGCCTTCACCATGGCCTGGTATCACCCGCAGTGGTATCACCGCGTCATCAGCTACTCGGGCACGTTCGTGAACCAGCAGTGGCCGTTCAACCCGCAAACGCCGGATGGCGCATGGGGCTATCACGGCGAAGACGGCCTGATCGCGAAGAGCGCCACCAGGCCCATCCGGCTGTGGATGGATGTTGGCGATCGCGATCTGTTCAATCCCAACATCATGCGCGACGGCATGCACGACTGGGTCACCGCCAACCACCGCATGGCGACCGTGCTGAAAGACAAGGGCTACCAGTACCAATACGTGTTCGCGCGCAATTCGGGCCATTGCGACCGCAAGGTGCGCGAGCAGACCTTGCCCGCGGCGCTGGAATGGGTGTGGCGGGGTTACGGGCGTTAAGGCAACGCTGATCAAGTATCGCCTTAAACCGTCGAGAGAAATTTCGACGGCGGAACACCGAAGTGCTTCTTGAACGCCGCGGCGTACGCGCTGTGGCTTTCGTAGCCGCTGTTCAACGCGACCTGCGTGATGGGCGCGCCGCCGAGGAGCGTGGTGATGGATGACATCAAGCGCAGCTGCTGGCGCCAGCGGCCGAAGGTCATGCCGGTGCCTTTGCGGAAGTGGCGGTGAAACGTCTTGGAACTCATGGCCAGCGATGCCGCCCAATCGTCGGCGGAAAAGACGTGGGCCGGATCCCTGACCAGGCTGCCGCACACTTGCTGCATCGGGCCGTCGACCGGCCACGGCAAATGAAACGGCAGCGAGCGCTGGCCACCCAGTTCTTCCAGGAACAGCGCCGACAGCAGCGCCTCGCGCCGTGAATCGGAGCGACCGGCTATCGGCTGCGCCAGCTCGGCGATCAACGCTTTCAGCAGCGCCGAAACGTGCAGCACACCATCCATGAAGGGCAGGCCGTCTGCCACTTCCTCATCCACGAAAATGCCGTAGACGCGCACCGGTGTGTGCATGACCAGGCGATGTTCCACATGCGGGCGCAACCACACCGCCGCCGTCGGCGGCACCAGCCATTGACCGGTGGAAGCCTGCACCAGCATGACGCCCTCGGCCGCATACAGCAGATGGGCCCGGCCGTGACGGTGCGAGGGCACCACGTGATGCGCCGGATACGTTTCGACAACGCCCGTCACCGGCAGCCCCGACGACTCGTGGACGCTCAGGTCCAGCGCCCGGCTGCCATCCTGCGGTGAGGCAAATCCCATCGGCGGCCGGTGTCCATTTCGATAGAGCGGTTGTCCATTATTTTATGGATGGCCATGTCGAACAAGCCTATATTTCGGAGGGCAAACCGTTCCGCGCAGTGCGGCATGTATGCTCCGATGTTTCAATGGCGACGGCTGGCGTTGATCCCCGCCGCCGATCCCGGCACATTCACCGGCGCAGCCCTTTCTGATTCGCCCTGACTGATCCCGACGCTGACGTATTTGTCGAAACACCGGATCCGGTCATTCACCCTGTTCGAGGCTTCATCATGTTGGCAAATCCCGGCACCCGCTATCGTCCGTTCCCCGCCATCGACCTGGCGGATCGGCAGTGGCCCTCGCATACGCTGACCCAGCCGCCGATCTGGCTTTCCACCGACCTTCGCGATGGCAACCAGGCGCTGTTCGAGCCGATGAACCGCGAGCGCAAGTTGCGCCTGTTCCAGGAATTGGTGCGCATCGGATTCAAGGAGATCGAGATCGGCTTTCCTTCCGCCTCGACCACCGACTTCGAGATCGTGCGCCACCTGATCGATGACGGCCTGATTCCGGACGACGTCACGCCGATGGTCATCACCCAGCTGCGCGAGGACCTGATCGAAACGACCGTGCGCAGCGTGCAGGGCGCGCGGCGCGCCATCGTGCACCTCTACAACGCCATCGCGCCGGCCTGGCGCGAGATCATGTTCGGCATGAGCCTGCCGCAGATCGTCGAGATGGTGGAGCAGCGCATCGGCTTC
>DATJCF010000182.1:0-5053 GCA_035514935.1 Rhodanobacter sp.
GCGGCAGCGCCATGTCCGGCGCGCCGACCATCAACGGGATCATCCAGTTACCCAGGCCCACGAAGGCCGGCATGATCGCGCCGAAGATCATCACCAGCGCATGCATGGTGGTCAGCTCGTTGAAGAAGTACGGCTGCATCAGCTGCAGGCCGGGCTTGAACAACTCGGCACGGATGCCCATGGCGAACGAGCCGCCGATGAAGAACATCGTCAGCGCGAAAATCAGATACAGCGTGCCGATGTCCTTGTGGTTGGTGGACATGCACCAGCGCTGGAAGAAACTTTTCGGCGCGCCGTGGTGATCGTCGTGCTGATCATGGGTGGCTGCGTAGGACATGGCCGTGCACCTCTAACCTGAAATATTGAATGCGACTGCGTGAAACTGCGGAGGGCGAAAAGAGTGCGGAGCGATCAGCCCTGCCCGCCAGCGGGTACCGGTGCGGGTGCGGCCACTTGCGCGGTCTGCGGCGCCGCTGCCGGCGCGCCGGAAGCCGCTTCCTGCGCGGCCAGCCAGCTGGCGAAATCCGCCTTGGACTTGACCACCACCACGATCGGCATGAAGCCATGGTCCTGGCCGCACAGCTCGGCGCACTGGCCGCGGTACGTACCCGGCGTGGTGAAGTTGGCCCATGCCGAGTTGACGATGCTGGGGATCGCGTCGATCTTCCAGCCGGTTGCCGGGACCCACCACGAATGGATCACGTCACCGCTGGTGATCACGAAACGGATCTTGGTGTCCACCGGCACCACCAGCGGCTTGTCGACATTCAGCAGGTAGGTGTTCTCGTCACCGACCTTGACCGCGTACGGGTCCATGCCCGAATCGAGTTGGCGGGTGTCGTCGCTCTGCTGGTCCAGCTTGGACATGAAGCCGACCTTGGCGACCGGCTTGCCCAGGTAGTCGACGTAGTCGTAGCGCCATTTCCACTGGTAACCCGTGACCTTGACCGTCATCTGCGAACCGGTGGTGTCCGCCCACGAGGTGAGGCCGGTGGTGGCGAGCCAGGCCAGCGTGACCAGGATCAGCACCGGGATCGTGGTCCAGACCACTTCGACCATGGTGTTGTGCGACCACTTCTCGGCCACGGCACCGCGTGATTTGCGGAAGCGGAACATCGCGACGAACATCGCGCCGAACACCAGCAGGCCGATCACCGTGCACACGGCCAGCGAGATGTTGTTCAAGTGATATGGCACCGGGGACCAGGTGCTCGCGCCGCGAGTCAGGTTCAACTGCCAGGAGTGCGGATTGGCCTGGGCGGCGCCACCGAACAGCGCGAGCGCGCCAATGGTCAGTGTGGTGAATGCCCGCCTGATGCCGTGATGCCTGATGCTGCCAGATGTCATGTCTTGCACCTTTGTTGTACCTACTTGCGCGGCTGGCCGTGAATGGCGGACAGCAACACCATGAGTTTCTTCGACAGCTCGGCACGCTCCTGTTCGGCCAGGAACGCACCAATTTCCAACGCGTTTCCGTGCGATGCCAGCAAAAGCCGATGGCGTCCCTCGCCCGGCTCCAGCACCACGCGCACCCAGTACGACTGGAATCGCGTGCAACGCCGCCCAGGCAGCGATTGCACCTCCAGCGACGATTCGTCGAGGGTGATGCGTTCGCCGCGATCGCCAGAACGCCAGGCCACGCTCAACGCGCAAGCCACGGCGACCGACTCGATCACGGCAAACAGCGGGGCAAACACATTCCCCTGCCACACGCCAAGCCCCGCCGACATCAACGCCAGAACCACCAGAGCCACGATGAGCCGTACCAGCCCCCTCCGACTCAGCATGCGATTGGGCCGAAGCCACATCGTCACGCACGGCAGCCCGGCGGCGGTTGGTCGAAGCACGATCATGAACATCCGGCGCGCCTGGAACGACGGAATGATAGGCCGCGGCGAGGCAGTGGGCAAGAATGTCGCACCCTGCTGACCTGGATCAGCCCGAAAGACGCGCCGTCGCGCAACGCCAATCGCGCCCGGCGTCGCCCGCAAGGCACAGGTGTGGCAGCGTGCCATACCCCCCTTTTGGCAGGGGTCCGGGCCGTCATGCCGCGGCGTACAATCCGGCGATTCCCGCCCATCCCCGGCGGATTCCCCAGCACACCTGCGGTCCTTCCGTGAACTACCCTCCCCCTGCATCACCCATCCTCAGCCCCGAATTGCCGGAGGCTGTCGAACCCGCCCGCGCCCGCATCACCGCCGCCTGGCTGCGCGACGAAACCGAAGCGGTGAACGACCTGTTGGCGCAGGCCACGCTGCCACCGGTCGAACGCGAACAGGTGATCGACGTCGCCGCGGGCCTGGTCACGCGCGTGCGTGCGCGGTCGAACGACCAGAGCGCGATCGAATCCTTCATGCGCCAGTACGACCTCTCCTCCGAGGAAGGCGTGCTGTTGATGTGCGTGGCCGAGGCATTGCTGCGCATTCCCGACAAGGGCACCGCCGACAAGCTGATCCGCGACAAGCTGGGCGACGCCGACTGGAGGAAGCACCTGGGCCAGAGCGAGTCGCTGTTCGTCAACGCCTCCACCTGGGGGCTGATGCTGACCGGCCAGCTGGTAACGCTCAGCGAGGACACCCGCCACGATTTCACCGGCTCGTTGCGACGGCTGGTGGGCCGCGCGGGCGAGCCGGCGATCCGCCTGGCGGTGCGCCAGGCAATGCGCATCATGGGCCATCAGTTCGTGATGGGCCGCACGATCGATGAGGCGCTGGACCGTTGCGCGAAGAAGGAGAACGCGCGTTATCGCTATTCGTACGACATGCTCGGCGAATCGGCGATCACCGCCGAAACCGCCGAGCGTTACCAGGAGGACTACCGCCGCGCCATCGCCGCCATCGGCGCTCGCGGCCCGTTCGCCAACCACATGGATGCACCGTCGATCTCGGTGAAGCTGTCGGCGCTGTACCCCCGCTATGAAGTGGCCAAGCGCGAGCTGGCCCATCGCGCGCTCGGCGAAAAACTGCTGGAGCTTTCGCAACTGGCGATGAAGCACGGCATCGCGTTGTCGGTCGACGCCGAGGAAGCCGATCGGCTGGAGCTGTCGCTGGACATCATCGGCGATGTCTTCGCGCACCCGTCGCTGGAAGGCTGGAATGGCTTAGGGATCGTGGTGCAGGCCTACGCCAAGCGCACCCCGTTCGTGATCGACTGGCTGATCGAGACCGCGCGTGCCGCCAACCGCCGCTGGTACGTGCGCCTGGTGAAGGGCGCCTACTGGGATGCCGAGATCAAGCGTGCGCAGGAAACCGGCCTGGCCGGCTACCCCGTCTACACGCGCAAGCCGAACACCGACGTGTCCTACTTGGCCTGCGCGCGGCGCCTGTTCGACGGCGGCAGCGAGCTGATCTATCCGCAGTTCGCCACCCACAACGCGCACACCATCGCCGCCGTGCATCACATCGCCCAGGGCCGCGCGTTCGAATACCAGCGCCTGCACGGCATGGGCACCGACCTGTATGCCGAGGTCATCGGCGCCGACAACCTCAACGTGCCCTGCCGCGTGTACGCGCCAGTGGGCACGCACGAAGACTTGCTCCCCTACCTGGTGCGCCGCCTGCTGGAAAACGGCGCCAACACCAGCTTCGTCAATCGCGTGGTGGACGAGAGCGTGCCGGTGCGCGACCTGGTGGCCGACCCGTGCGAGACGGTGCGCGCGTTCGCATCGATCCCGCATCCGCGCATTCCCCTGCCGGTGAACCTCTACGCCGAGAGCACGGCGCTTGCGCACAATCCCAACGCTGTCTCCAGGAAGAATTCCATGGGCGTCAACTTCTCCAACGACAACGAATTGAAGGCGATGGCCGAGGCGGTCAACGCGCACGCCGGCCCGTGGACCGCCGCACCGCTGGTGCCCGGCGCCGCCGCCGGCCAGGTGACCGTGCCGGTGACCAACCCCGCCGACCGCCGCCAGACCGTGGGCAGCTACGTCAGCGCCGACGCCGCCACCGTCGACAAGGCGCTGAACAATGCGCTGGCCGCGCAACCGGGCTGGGATCGCCTGCCCGCCGCCAGCCGCGCCGCCATCCTGGAGCACACCGCCGACCTGCTGGAAGCGCGTCGCGGCGAATTCATCGCGCTGTGCGTGCGCGAGGCGGGCAAGAACCTGCCCGACGCGATCGCCGAAATCCGCGAAGCGGCCGACTTCCTGCGCTACTACGCCGCCATGGCGCGACGCCTGTTCGGCCAGCCGGAGCAACTGCCCGGCCCCACCGGCGAAAGCAACCAGTTGTTCCTCAACGGCCGCGGCGTGTTCGTCTGCATCAGCCCGTGGAATTTCCCGCTGGCGATCTTCCTGGGCCAGGTGAGCGCGGCGCTGGCCGCGGGCAACGCGGTGATCGCCAAGCCCGCCGAGCAGACCAGCCTGATCGGCTACCTGGCGGTGAAGCTGCTGCACGAAGCGGGCGTGCCGGCCGAGGTGCTGCAGTTCGTGCCGGGCGATGGCGCCGTGGTGGGCGTGGCGCTGACGAAGGATCCGCGCGTGTCCGGCGTGGCCTTCACCGGCTCCACCGATACCGCGTGGGCGATCAACCGCGCGCTGGCCGCGCGCAACGCGCCGATCGCCGCACTGATCGCCGAAACCGGCGGCCAGAACGCGATGATCGCCGACTCCTCCGCCCTGCCCGAGCAGATCGTGAAGGACGTGATCGCCTCCTCGTTCCAGTCCGCCGGCCAGCGCTGCTCGGCCGCCCGCGTGCTGTTCGTGCAGGACGACATCGCCGACAAGGTCGTGGCGATGCTGGCCGGCGCGATGGCCGAGCTGGAGGTGGGCGACCCGGGCCTGCTGTCCACCGACCTGGGCCCGGTGATCGACGACGACGCGCTGAAGATCCTGGTCGACCACGCCGCGCGGATGGATCGCGAGGCGAAGAAAATCGCCGAGGTGCCGCTCGATCCCGCGCGCACGGAGCACGGCAGCTTCTTCGCGCCGCGCGCCTACGAGATCGCCTCGCTCGATGTCCTGCAGCGGGAAATCTTCGGCCCGGTGCTGCACGTGATCCGCTGGAAGGCCAGCGACCTGGCCGGCGTGGTGGCGCAGATCAACGCCGCCGGC
>DATJCF010000183.1:0-6120 GCA_035514935.1 Rhodanobacter sp.
AATGGTGCCCAAGAGGGGACTCGAACCCCTACGACTCTCGTCGCTACCACCTCAAGGTAGTGCGTCTACCAATTCCGCCACCTGGGCAGGTGTGTTTCTACCGCGCCCTTTTCAGGGTTTTGTCGCAGGCTTCGGCTGGGGTGCAGCCGGTACTTCGCCTTGGTTGCCAGCGGGAGCCGTTGTGGCCTCGGGCACGGTCGTGGCCGGCGAGGTGGCTCGCGGCACTTCCGAGCTGACGGCTGTCTTGCCGGCGGGTGCTTCAGCGGGCTTGGTGGCCACGCCGGACATCACGCCAAGATCGACGGCATCCTGATGAGCGTTGCCGTTGTAGTTCAGGTAAACACCCATGCCCAGACTGAGGGCAAAGAACACCGCGGCGAGCGCGCCGGTGGCCCGGGTCAGGAAGTTGGCCGAACCGCGCGCACCGAACACGGTGGCGGAAGCACCGCCGCCGAAACCGGAGCCGGCGCTGGCACCCTGCCCGTTTTGCAGCAGGATCAGGACGGTCATTGCCGCCGCGACCAGGATGTAGAAGACGCTGAAGATGACGAACATGATTTCTCGGAACCTATGGCGCTTGATGCGCCGCGGCGCAGATGTCTAGGAAGTCGGTTGCAGTCAAGGCTGCGCCGCCGACCAATCCGCCATCGACGTCCGGTTGCGCAAACAGCTTTGCGGCGTTGACCGCGGTGACGCTGCCGCCATAAAGCAGCCTAGTCAGACGGGCGATTGTAACATCTTCTTTTTCGAGTTTGCTACGAATGAACGCGTGAACGTCCTGCGCCTGTTGCGGCGTTGCCGTCTCGCCGGAGCCGATCGCCCACACCGGTTCGTACCCGACCAGCGCCGTGTCGAAACTCGCAATTCCGTTGAGTCGCAGGACCGCTTCGAGTTGTTCGCCGATGACGTTTTCGGTTTCACCACTGTCACGCTGCTGGCGGGTTTCACCGACACAAAGAATGGGGGTAAGTCCTCCCGCCCGCGCGGCCGCGAATTTTCGCGCGACGCATTCGTTGCTTTCGCCGTGATAGCGGCGGCGCTCCGAATGACCCACCAATACATAGTCCACACCGACTTCCGCCAGCATCGCGGCGCTTACCTCGCCGGTATAGGCGCCCTGTCCTTCATGTTCGCTTACATCCTGCGCGCCCAATTGAAGGGCCGTGCCGGCCAGTTGTTCGTTCAAGGTGTTGATGTATGGATACGGGGGAAACACGGCTACATCGATGTCGGTCGGCATGCTGGCGGCAATGGCGCCAGCCAGGTCCGAGGCCATCGAGCGACTGCCGTACATCTTCCAGTTTCCGGCCACAAGTTTTCTGCGCATGGTCTGCTTCATAGGCGAGCGAGCGGCAAGCTTACTGATGCCCCTGCCCCCCGGCAAACTGGTCATGCCGCCCGCCGCAATCCAGTACCACTTTGCCTATAAATTGATACCACGGGCACCATCGGAGCATACCAATTCACATTTGTGTGCGATCCCGAGTCGTGAGGGACCGCGGTCGGCGAGGGCCAGGAACGCATGTTGGGACCGGGATCACCAACGCGATGGCCGTCACAACTGCAGATAAGGCGTCAGCAAACCTTCCAGCCAGCCCATGAACTCGCGAACCCGAATGGGCAGGTTTCGGCGGTTGGCGTACAGGATCGACAGTGGCATCGGTTCGGCCGGAAATTGCGGCAGCACTTCCACCAGTTGTCCCTGCTCGATCCACGGCTGCAGGCTTGCAATGGGCGACTGGATCAGCCCCAACCCGGCCAGGCAGGCCGTCGTATAGGCCTCGGTGTTGTTGACCGTCAGCACGCCCTCCATCGGCAGGCACGCGTATCCAGTGGCGGTGGGATATTCCCAACCCGGCGGTTTGCTGCCCAGCGTGGACGCGTAGTGGATCAGCCGATGTGCCGAGAGATCCTCCAGCGTTTGCGGCGTGCCGTGGCGGCGCAGATAGTCGGGGCTGGCGCAATTGATGACGCGCAGGTTGCCGAGCGGACGGGCCACGAGGTTGTTTTCCGCCAGCGGGCCGGCGCGCAACACGCAGTCGAAACCCTCGCGCACCAGATCGACCAGGCGATCGGTGCTGCTCAACTCCAACTCGATCGATGGATGCGCCTGCAGGAATTCCGGCAATCGCCTGATCACGATGTTGCAGGCCATGCCGGTGGACATGTCCACCCGCAAGCGCCCGCGCAGCGATTGGCCACCTTGCTGGAACATCGACTGCAGCTCGTCCATGTCCCCCAGCAGGTCCTTGCTGCGCTCGTAGAAGGCCTGGCCGTCGTGGGTCAGGCTGACCTTGCGCGTCGTCCGGTGCAGCAACCGCGTGCCGAGCAGGCTTTCCAGCTGTTGCACGGCCATGGACGCGCTGGCCTTGGGCATCGCCAGGCTCTCGGCGGCGCGCGTGAAGCTGGCCATTTCCGCCACCCGCAGGAATATCCGCATCGCATCAAGTTTGTTCACGCGCTTTCCCGTGGAGGCACCGAGGCCTGTCCAAGCACCTATTGTTCAAAAATGACGAACATACAAATCATCTAATGCCAATTTATCCCTTGTCTACCGATCAATAAAGTCGCCTCTCCAACATCTGATCGGAGACAACCATGACTCGCCACGCACCTTCCATCGCCCTCATCACCGGCGGCAGTCGCGGCCTGGGCAGGAACGCCGCACTGAAATTGGCCGAACAAGGTACCGACGTCATCATCACCTACCGCACCAATCGCACCGAAGCCGAGGCCGTCGTGGCGCAGGTCGAGGCCATGGGCCGCCGGGCAGTGGCGCTGGCGCTCGACATGGCCGACAGCCAGCGCTTCGATGCCTTCGTCCAACAGGTGGGCGAGGTGCTCGAAAGCCGCTGGCAGCGCCAGCAGTTCGACTATCTCGTCAACAACGCGGGTACCGGCGGGCACGTCGGCTTTGCCGAGACGACGGCAGCACAGTTCGACGAACTGGTCGACGTGCACTTCAAGGGCGTGTTTTTCCTCACCCAGAAGCTGCTGCCGCTGATCGCCGACGGCGGACGCATTCTCAACGTCTCCAGCGGCCTGACTCGATTCACCCTGCCCGGCTACACCGCTTATGCGGCGATGAAAGGCGCCATCGAGGTACTCACGCGCTACCTGGCCAAGGAACTGGGCCCGCGCGGTATCTCCGTGAACGTCCTCGCGCCTGGCGCCATCGCCACCGATTTTGGTGGCGGCGCGGTGCGCGACAACGCACAGCTGAACGCCTTCGTGGCCTCGCAGACCGCCTTGGGCCGTGTCGGCGAAGCGGACGATATCGGCGGCGTCGTGGCGTCGCTGCTGACGTCCGCCAGTGGCTGGATCAATGGCCAGCGGATCGAGGCTTCCGGCGGCATGTTCCTGTGACCCTCGGCGGAAGTTCCACGGCGCCGGCCACACACCGTCGTGACACCACCAGCTCCACGGAGGGAGCTGGCGCTCAGGCGTTGCTGGCGCGCTCGATGCGGCGATCCGGAATCAGCCACAACAACGCAGCCAGCACGTACATGGCCTGGCCCGCCCACGGCCGCCAGAACGTCAACGCAATGCCGGCCAGATAGAGCAGCGGTGACAGTTTGCCCTTCCAATCCGACCCGATCGCCCTGGCAAGCACGGCGTCGCGGCCGTCAACCAGGATAAGCGTGCGTTGCAGCAACCAATAGGCGACCGCCGCCATCAACAGCACCACGCCATAGACGGCCGTCGGTGACGCGGCGAAGTGGTTTTCGCCCATCCAGGCCGTGGTGAACGGAAGCAGCGACAGCCAGAACAGCAGGTGCAGGTTCGCCCACAGCACGCGCCCCGATATCCGGTGCACGGTCGACAGCATGTGGTGATGGTTGTTCCAGTAGATGCCCACGTACACGAAGCTCAGCACGTAGCTGAGCAGAACCGGAGCCAGCGGCGCGAGCGATGCCAGCGCATGGCTCGCGGGCACCTTCAGCTCCAGCACCATGATGGTGATGATGATCGCGATGACGCCGTCGCTGAACGCTTCCAGCCGCCCCTTGCCCACGTGTCGGTCCCCATTGGGCGCCCGATGGCCCACAGGCGGCAAAGCTTGCCTCAGAACCGACGCGGTTGCACGGCGAACGTCGGATGGGTCCGCCCGTCATTCCACCTCTCGACAAAGCCGCGCATCATCCCCATCTTCAACGGCACACCAACCACCGGAGATTTCGATGACAGCCACCACCGATCGCGCCATCCTTGCCGGCGGCTGTTTCTGGGGCATGCAGGATCTTTTGCGCCGTCAGCCCGGCGTCGTCTCCACCCGCGTGGGTTACTCCGGCGGTGACGTGCCGAACGCGACGTATCGCCATCACGGCACCCATGCCGAGGCCATCGAGATCGTGTTCGATCCGCAGGCCATCAGTTACCGCACCCTGCTGGAGTTCTTCTTCCAGATCCACGATCCCAGCACCGTCAATCGGCAGGGGAACGACCGGGGCACCAGCTACCGGTCGGCCATCTTCTACACCAGCGAAGCGCAGAAGGAAGTGGCCGAAGACACCATGGCCGACGTCGACGCATCCGGCTTGTGGCCGGGCAAGGTCGTGACCGAACTGGCGCCGGCGGGCGACTTCTGGGAAGCCGAGCCCGAACACCAGGACTATCTCGAGCACTACCCCACCGGCTACACCTGCCACTTCATCCGGCCGGACTGGAAACTGCCGCGGCGCGCCTGAAGCCCGGCGCCGCCAAGCGCTGTCGTCCCGCTCGCGGGACGACAGCTTTCAGTGCGCCTTCTTCGACCGCGGTGGCCATGGCGCAACGCGCCAGCAGGTGTAGTAGAAAACCTTGAGCGGTGCGCGCACCGACTGCAGCGGCATGCTGAAGCCATCACGGAAGGCATCGCTGCGGCCGCCAACCCATGCGCCGACCGACCATGCTGATATCAGATCCACCAGATCGGCGGGCGGGAGATCACGTCGGATCACCAGCGCGTTGCCAATCGCCTGGGCGCCGCCGCGTGGCTGGCTCAAACGCTTTTCGTCGCCAAACTGGAAATAGGAACTGCCACCACGCAAGGCAATCTGACGCGCACGCGCGATGCCCACTTCGTCGTACGCCGTCACCGTGGTCTTGCCCGGTTGGCACTGGATCGTTAGCCGGTGCGTTCCCTTGCGATCAGCCAGACGCAAATCCAGTCGGGGCGCCGGCCTGGACAGATCATAAGTGGCCGTAGCCGGCAGCCGGCCATTGTTGGCGAGGCCGGAAGCGGTCATCTTTTCGGCCGTCAGCCATGCCTCGCTGCCAAGCATTTCATCATTGATCCCCATCGCCTTCAGATAGGTCACGGCATCGGGCAAATGACGCGTGGCCTGCGTCTGCGGCGAACTGAATCCAATCCGGTCCCGCCCGCTGGGCACCCAACGATACAGGCCGCCGAGGTAGGCGTAGAGACAGGCATCCATGCAGACAGCCGTCTTGGCCTCGATGCTCGCCCGCTTCGGCTGCCGTGGCGTACCCAGATGCGTGGCCATGCCGCCAGCGCGAAACATCCTGCCCAACGCCATGCCGGCAGCGCGGTCACCACTGCGCGCGTTGAGATAGACGTCCGAACCTCTTTCGATGCGACCGGACGCAACCAGCCCCGCAAATCGCTGCGGCGCGCCGGCATCGATCTCGCCATGCAGATACACCTGCGGGTAATGCGTCAATGACAGCGTCAGCCGATCACGGACGACGTCGATCTTCAATGGCCTTCCGTGGTCGGCCGACGCGCCGCCGAACGCAGGCATCGCGACAGGCAGGGCCAGCAGCGCGCACAGCAACGGGGCACAGCGCGCGGCATGGCGAACAATCGAAATGGGGCCGGTATTACGGTGCACTCGCATGACTCGGGATCAGGCCCTCCAGTGTGTGGGTTGGTGAATGTCTCGAGAGTGAACATCCGTCCGGATCCATCGCATACCGATCGTCATTGATTTTGGAAACAATCCATTCCAAAATTGCGGCATGAATCCATCCCATCCGCCCATGACCACGCGCGCCCGAGGACGCGGACGGCCGCGAGAGTTCGACATGGCCAAAGCCCTGGACGGAGCAGTCCGGGTTTTTCGCGAGCGTGGTTACAACGCAACGACGATTGCCGATCTCACCCAGGCCACCGGGTTG
>DATJCF010000184.1:0-5943 GCA_035514935.1 Rhodanobacter sp.
TTCCAGTGCACCAGGTCCTTGCTCTCGAACACGGGAATGCCCGGGTAATAGGCAAAGCTGGAATTGACCAGGTAGAACGTGTCATCCACCCGCACCACGCTGGGGTCCGGATAGAAACCGGCCAGCACGGGGTTGCGGAAGTGGCCGGCCGGAAGTGGCTGCTCGAACGCGCGGTCGTGGCCCTGGTAATCGAACCAGTCGAACAGCACAGGCTCGGCCGCCTGGGCCGCCATGCCGCAGCCGGCCAGCAGGCACAGCAGCAACGCCTTGAATGATCGTGTCGGCATCGTCATCACCAGTTCCACATCGCGCCGTCCTCGAGGCGCGCGATCGGCAATTGCTTGGGCTGGTACGGGTATTTCGCGGCCAGCTTCTCGTCAATGGTGACGCCGTGTCCGGGCGTGTCGCCGACGTGCAGGCGGCCGTTGCGCAGGACGTAGTCGTGCGGGAACACCGCGTCGGTCTCATCGGTGTGGAACATGTATTCCTGGATGCCGAAGTTCGGCACCCAGGTGTCGAAGTGCAGCGCCGCGCCCATCGTCACCGGCGACAGGTCGGTGGCTCCGTGGAAGCCGGTGCGCACACCGTGCAGCCCGGCGAAATCGGCCAGCCGGCGCAGGTGGGTGATGCCGCCGCCGTGCACGATGGTGGTGCGGATGTAGTCGATCAACTGGTTCTCGATCAGGTGCTTGCAGTCCCAGATGGAGTTGAACACCTCGCCCACCGCCAGCGCCGTCACCGAATGCTGGCGGATCAGCTCGAACGCTTTCTGGTCTTCGGCCGGGGTGGCGTCCTCCAGCCAGAACAGGCGGTACGGCTCCAGCGACTTGGCCAGACGCGCGGCCTCGATCGGCGTGAGGCGGTGGTGCGCATCGTGCAGCAGTTCCACCTCGGCGCCGTGGTCGGCGCGCAGCTGCTCGAACAGCTTCGGCACCACGCCCAGATAGCGCGGGGTGTTCCAGGTGGTTTCCAGCGGCAGCTCGCTCTCGGCCGGCTCGTAGCCCTTCGCGTTGGAGACGCCGTAAGCCTTCTTGATGCCCGGCACGCCGCACTGCGCGCGCACCGCCAGGAAGCCCTGCTCGATGAACCGGCCCACCGCGTCGGAGGCCTCGGCGATGTCGCGGCCATTGGCGTGGCCGTACACCAGCGCGCCTTCGCGCGAGCGGCCGCCCAGCAACTGGTAGATCGGCATCCCCGCCATCTTGCCCAGGATGTCCCACAGCGCCACGTCCACCGCGGCGATCGCGCTCATCGTCACCGGGCCGCGACGCCAGTAGGCACCGCGGTAGAGGAACTGCCAGATGTCCTCGATCTGGCCCGCGTCGCGGCCGATCAGGTTGGGCACCACGTGATCCTGCAGGTACGACGCCACCGCCAGCTCGCGGCCGTTGAGCGTGGCGTCACCCAGGCCCTCGACGCCCGAGCGGGTGACGATCTTCAGGGTGACGAAGTTGCGCCCCGGGCAGGTGACGATGACTTTCGCCTCGACGATCTCGCGATCGCGCGACGAGCCGCGGGTGTGGGTTTCGTGTGTAGTGCTCACGGGGATTTCCTCGGGATCGGGTTCAGTGCGGGGAAGAGGTGACATCGAGCTGGAACGGCACCGCGGGCAGGCCCGCCTCGTCGTACAGCGTGCAGAACGGGCTGTCGGCCCAGCAATAGCGCACGCGGGCGATAGCACCTGCCGGCGGCGTATCCAGGTGCAGCAACACCTTGCCATCGCGGATGTCGGCGTCGGCGTAACTGCAGCTGTCGGCCTGCGTGCCGCACAGCTCGAAACCGATCGGATGGTTGGAGCTGTAAGCCACCAGCTTGCCGGTGACATCGCGGAAGCTGACGGCGACGGTGTCGCCTTCACGCGTGGCCGCTACCGGTAACGGACCGGACGGCGACAGCGACTCGCCGTAGACCACATGCCGCGCGGCACGGGCCAGGCGGCGACCCAGCTCCTGCTTGTTGGCCGGATGGATGTCGTAGCGCTCGCCGATATCCACGGCAACGGCCAGCCCCGAATGCTTGTCTTCGGCCGCCACCAGTCGCTCGGCCTCGCGCACGCCGGCCCAGCCACTCTCGGCCGGATGCGTGGGCGCCGGGCCGTAGCTGGAAAGCTGCACGATCAACAGCGGCAGCTTGGCGCCGAACTGGGCGCGCAGATCATCGCGATAGGCTTCCAGCAGCCGACGATACTGGTCCGCCTCGCCGGTGTTGGATTCGCCCTGGTACCACAGCGCACCACGGAACGCGTAGTGACCGAGCGGCGCGATCATGCCGTTGTAGAGCGTGGTCTTGCCCGAGACTGTCAACCATGGCGCCAGTGGCGGCGTACCGATGTCCTTGGGCACCTCGCGATACTGCCAGCCGTTGGTGTCGAGCGGCACCGAACTGCCATCGGCGAATTTCAGTGCGCGCGTGTCGGCGGGCCCCATCACGCCGCCCGCCAGATAGGTGTTGAGGTCGTTGATCACGATCGTGTTCTTGCCGGCATGCAACAGGCCGTGCGGTAGCGCATAAATGCGTGGGCTGCCGCCGTAACTGCTACTGCCCACCCCGCGGCCATTCACCCAGGTCTGGTCGATCTCGTCCACGTTGCCGATCGCCAGCGTGGCGTCCTGCGCGGCCTGCTGTTTGGACAAGGTCACGGTGGTGCGATACCACAGCATGCCGGTGTAGCTGGCAAGCTCGGGTACGCCCCAGGTCTGGTAATCGACCAGGGTTTTCGGTGCCGCTTTCCAGCCGGCATCGGACGCACCCGGCTTCCACGGCTCGTCGCCTTTCTTCACTTGCGGCTGGCTGCTCCACCACTTCGCCCAGAGCGTGCCCCACCGGGCAGCGGCCGCCTGCGGATCCTTGGCGTGCAATGCCAGCGTGTCGAGTGCTTCGTCGTAGCCGCCCACTTTGCGCAGCGCCTGCGCGCTCAGCCACGGCTCGATGCGCGAGCCGCCGAGCGAGGCGTTGACCAGGCCCATCGGCACGTCCACCGTCTTCTGCAGTTCGCGTGCAAAGTAGTAGCAGGTGGCGGAGAAGTCCGGCACGTTTTGCGGCGTCGTCGGCTTCCACTCAACCGGCGCGGCGAAACGATCCTGTGGCGAGGTTGCGCCGGTCTGCGGCACGGTGAGCATGCGGATGCGATCGTTGTTGGCGCCGCTGGTTTCGCTGTTCAAGTTCAACGTACGGCGTACCTGCAGCTCCATGTTGGACTGGCCGCTGCACAACCACACATCGCCGACGAGAATGTCTTTGGCCGTCTGGATGCGGCCGTCGGCCGCGGTCACGCTCAACGTGTACGGGCCGCCGGCCGGCAGCGCGGGCAGCGAGGCTTGCCAGTGACCCGTGGCATCGGCGCGGCTGGTGGCGGTCTTGCCGTCGAGCGCGATCTTCAGCGATTCGCCGGGACTGGCCTGGCCCCAGACGGGAATGGCCTGATCGCGCTGCACCACGGCGTGATCCTGGAACAGCGTATCCAGCAATGGCTTGTCCGCCGCCTGCGCGGCCGATACCGCCAGCAGGCTGCAGGGCGCCAGCAGCAGGCAGGCGAGCCGGCGTGTCTTGTTGCCGATGGGCGAGGGTGTTGTTGCCATGGTCAATGTCCCGGTGCGTAGGGGAAGGTGAGGCTCTTGTAGTAGTCCAGTGTGTGCGCGGGCGGCGCGTAGCCGGCCGGCAAGGGCAGGTGGTTGAGGCTTTGCCAGTAGGCGATGCTGGCGTCACGCCACCATTGCGCCTCGTTCTGCTGGATGGTGAGGAACGCCGCGGTCTGGGCATAGCGCTGCGCGTCGATGCGGCCGTCCAGCGTGGCCCAGGTGGCGCGCATCTGCTTCACCTCGTCCACGCCGTGGCTGTAATGCATCACCAGCTCGTCCCACAACGTGTGGCCGGAGCGCATGCGGTAATCCCACGGCAGGTGGTGGAACCACAGCAGGTAGGCGTCAGGCGTCGATTTCAGATCGTTGAATTCCGCGGCGACCGGCGGCGCGTACTGGTCGACTGCATCGCTGCCCTTGCGGGTGCGGTCGAAGCCGATGCCGTTCCTGTCGGCGCGGTGGTAATAGACCGGGTTCCAGTCCGCACGCGGCAGGCTGTCGTCCCACGGCGCGGGACCGTAGTGATGGCCGGCGCCCATCAGGTGCGCCAGGCCCAGCGGTGTCATGTAGTCCACGGCCGCTTCGCGCGACGCCATCATCATGCCCACGATGGGCTTGGCCACGGCATCGTCGGGGGCGAAGGTCATGCGCGCCCAGTCGTCGGCGATGGCGCGGGCGGATTGGGTGGGGTCCCACGCCAGGCGGCCGAACGCGTACCAGTTGGCCTGGTCGAACACCGAGCCGCTCCAGTCGCGGTCAGTGCCGATGTTGGCCACGCCGGCCATGCCGGTCAGCGTATGGCCGTCCAATTGACCGTCGACCACCCTGGCCACGGTGGAGCCCTTGCCCCTGGCATACGTGTCCGCGCGCAGCACTTCCTCCCACAGCGGACCGAGGTAGACCAGGTGCGTGGCGAAGCCCAGGTATTCCTTGGTGATCTGGAACTCCATCATCAGCGGCGTCTTCGGCATCGCGCCGAACAGCGGGCTGAACGGCTCGCGCGGCTGGAAATCGAGCGGGCCGTTCTTCACCTGCAGCAGCACGTTGTCGCGGAACGTGCCGTCCAGCGGCTTGAACTCGTTGTAGGCCTGCTTGGTGCGGTCGTCGAGGTCGTGCTCGGAGTAGACGAAGGCGCGCCACATCACGATGCCGCCGTGCGGCGCCAGCGCCTCGGCCAGCATGTTGGCGCCGTCGGCGTGGGTGCGGTGGTAGTCCTGCGGGCCGGGCTGGCCCTCGGAATTGGCCTTGACCAGGAAGCCGCCGAAGTCGGGGATCACGCGATAGATTTCATCGGCCTTGGCGCGCCACCACTGGCGCACGGCCGGGTCCAGCGGGTCGGCCGTCTTCAGGCCGCCGATCTCGATCGGCGCGCTGAAACGCGCGCTGAGATACACGCGAATACCCCACGGCCGGAACACGCCGGCCAGCGCCGCCACCTTTTTCAGGTAGGCGGGCGTGAGCACCAGCGGATCGGCATTGACGTTGTTGAGCACGGTGCCATTGATGCCGATGGAGGCGTTGGCGCGGGCATAGTCGGTGTAGCGCGGATCGAGGTAACCGGGCAGTTTCCACCAGTCCCAGATCGAGGCGCCGGCATAGCCGCGCTCCACGCTGCCGTCGAGGTTGTCCCAGTGATCGAGGACGCGCAGTTTCACCTGCGGCCGATCGCGCAAGTTCAGCCCGGTGGCCGGGTGCCCCGTCTGCAGCAGGCGCAGAAAACGGAAGCTGCCGTACAGCACGCCGATGTCGTCGTTGCCGACGATCGCCGTGGCCGCGTGGCCGTTCACCACCACGCTCTTGATCAGGTAGCCCTCGCGTCCCAGGTTGCGGGTGTCCAGATGCAGGCCGGCCACCACGGGCGACGAGGCCGGCGTGCCGACGATCAGCGCGCCATCGCGGCTGACCGCGCCCGACAGTTCCGGCGTCTTGCCGAGCAGGCCGCCCAGGCCACGGATGAGTTCGCCGCTGGCCGCCTTCGCGGTCGGCGAGCCTTGCCCTGCGACCAGTTGCACGGCCTGGCGGGTATCGATACCCGCCGGCGCGGTGGTGAGCGCGTGGTAGCGCAGCCACAGATCATGGCCGTCCTCGGCGTGGGCGCGCCCGGCGCCCAGGCACGCGAACAGCAGGGCCAGCAGCGGGATCAGCAACCGCGGGCCAACGCCCGGGCGGCGACGACGGTCGCACGACGGCGCCCGCAACGAACGGTTGTCAGCATGACAACGGGATGTTATCGCTAACATATGCAAACATGCGCGCATGGCTGGACCTCGTGGGGATGGGGATCCGGGAATCTGGCAACGGGCCCGCGCAACGCGACGCGCACTGCTGAAAGGAAACGGCATTGAAGACAACAGGCAAGAAATCG
>DATJCF010000185.1:0-9557 GCA_035514935.1 Rhodanobacter sp.
CGTGGCCTCAGCGTCGAACAGCTCGGAGCCAACCGCGCCAAGGTGGTAGTCGAGCCGCTCGAGCGTGGCTTTGGCCACACCCTGGGCAACGCGCTGCGTCGCGTGCTGCTCTCCTCGATCCCTGGCAGTGCCATCGTCGAGGTGGAAATCGATGGCGTGCTGCACGAGTACACCACCCTTGAGGGTCTGCAGGAGGACGTGATCGAAGTCCTGCTCAACCTGAAGGAAGTGGCGATTCGTCAGCACACCGGCGATGAAGTCACCCTCACGCTGTCCAAGAAGGGCAAGGGCGTGGTCACCGCCGGCGATATCGCCGTCGATCACTCGGTGGAAATCATCAACCCCGAGCACGTGATTTGCCACCTGACCAAGGACATCGCACTCAACATGCGCCTGAAGGTGCGTCGTGGCGTCGGCTACCAGCCGGCCAGCGCGCGCCAGCATCCGGATGACGAGGCGCGTCCGATCGGTCGGCTGCAGCTGGACGCGTCGTTTGCACCCGTGTTGCGGGTCGCCTACGAGGTGGATGCGGCTCGTGTCGAACAGCGCACCAACCTCGACAAGCTGGTTCTCGACATCGAGACCAACGGCACCATCAACGCCGAGGATGCGGTTCGCAAGGCAGCTGAAATCATCAACGACCAGTTGTCGGTCTTTGGCGACTTCTCGCGTCGCGAGAACGACATCAGCACCGCCGAGAAGAGCGGTTTCGATCCGCTGCTGCTGCGTCCGATCGACGATCTGGAGCTCACCGTGCGTTCGGCGAACTGCCTGAAGGCCGAGAGCATCTATTACATCGGCGACCTGGTGCAGAAGACCGAGGTCGAGTTGCTGAAGACGCCGAACCTGGGCAAGAAGTCGCTCACCGAAATCAAGGACGTTCTGGGTGGCCGTGGCCTGGCCCTGGGCATGAAGCTCGAGAACTGGCCGCCGCCGGGCTTGTCCCACGGCATGCAGTTGGGTTGATCGAAAGCCGGGATTCGGCAGATGGGATTCGGGATTCGGTAAAGCACGCGCTCGCGGGCGCCTGCTTTTCACGAATCTCCGATCTCGGACCCCGTATCCCGAATAAAAGCGGGTAATCCGCGGAAAGCCGGACACAGGTGCCGGTTTTTCATAACAACAGACTAGAGAGTTTTCCGCCATGCGCCACCAATATTCCGGACGCAAGCTCAATCGCACCAGCAGCCATCGCGAAGCCATGTTTAAGAACATGGCGTCGTCGCTGTTCAAGCACGAGCTGATTCGTACCACCCTGCCCAAGGCGAAGGAACTTCGCCGCGTCGCCGAGCCGCTGATCACGCTGGCCAAGACCGATGGCGTCGCCAATCGTCGCCTCGCCTTCTCGCGTTTGCGCGACAAGGAAGCGGTGGGCAAGCTGTTCGTCGAGCTGGGTCCGCGCTACCGCGAACGTCCCGGCGGCTACCTGCGTATCCTGAAGTGCGGCTTCCGTCCCGGCGACAATGCGCCGATGGCGTACGTCGAGCTGGTGGGCCGTCCGCAGGTCGAGGCGGTTGACGCCGACTGATTCGCGCGGACATCCAGACGTCCAAACACGAAACCCCGGTCGGGCAACCTTCCGGGGTTTTTGTTTGTCGAAAGATCGGTTCTGTCGGCGCGTCCGTCGCCGGTGCGATGATGTATCTGGCCCGGTCCGGCATGCTGACAGCATCGCGCCGAACCGGTAATGTCGGGAGCTCGCCATGCAGCAAAATGTCATGAATCCACTTCGTTGGTCGTATCGCGTCAGTTTCCTCGTCGGGTTTTGCGCCTGTTTCGGCTTGCTCGCTTTTGCCCTGTACGCCGAATACGGCCTCGGCATGGCGCCTTGCCCCTTGTGCGTATTCCAGCGCATTGCCTTCCTTTCGATGGGTTTCTTCTTCTTGCTGGGAGGCTTGCACGCGCCGGGCGGCCTCAACGGTCGCTGGACATACGCGGGGCTGGTGCTGTTGAGTGCCCTGGGCGGAATTGTCACTGCCGGTCGGCATCTGTGGTTGCAAACGCTGCCGCCGGATCAGGTTCCGTCCTGCGGGCCAGGCATCGGTTACCTGTTCGATGCGTTTCCGCTCGGAAAAATGCTGAAGCTGGTGTTCACCGGTTCGGGTGAGTGCGCCAAGGTGGAGCCGATCCTGGGCCTGCCGATGCCAACGTGGAGTTTGTTGTGGTTCGTGTTGCTGGCGGTGCTGGCGATCGTGTCAAGCCGTCGTCGTAGTGTGGGGAAGTGATCATGCAGCCTGGGTCGCAACGGAACACGAACACCTTCCCGCCGGCGCCGGCTTCGTGGACGCCGGCGTCGTGGCAGCAGCACGAAGCACTCCAGCAGCCGCATTACGAGGACGCAGCCGAGTTGGCCGCTGCCACCACGCACCTGGCGCAGTTGCCGCCGCTGGTGACGTCGTGGGAGGTTCTGGCGCTGAAGCAGGCCTTGGCCGAGGCGCAGGATGGGCAGCGATTCCTGCTCCAGGGTGGCGATTGCGCCGAGAGCTTCGCCGACTGCAGCAGCCCGATCATCTCCAACCGGTTGAAGGTGCTGCTGCAGATGAGCCTTGTGCTCGTGCACGGTCTCAAGAAGCCGGTGCTGCGGGTCGGGCGTTTTGCCGGCCAGTACGCGAAGCCGCGCTCGGCGGACATGGAAACGCGCGACGGCGTGAGCCTGCCGAGCTTTCGTGGCGACCTGGTCAACAGCCCGGAATTCACCCCCGCCGCGCGCCGGCCCGATCCGCAGCGGCTGATCCAGGCACATGCGCATTCCGCGTTGACGATGAACTTCGTGCGTGCGCTGATCGATGGCGGGTTCGCCGACTTGCGCCATCCCGAGTACTGGGATCTGGCCTGGGTGGAGCATTCGCCCTGGGCGGCCGACTATCGGCAGATGGTGGCGGCCATCGGCGATTCCCTGCAATTCATGGAGACGCTGGCCGGGCCGATTGCCGGTTTTTCCAAGGTGGATTTTTTCACCTCGCATGAAGCGCTGCTGCTGCACTACGAGCAGGCGCTGACGCGCGAAGTGCCGCGTAACCCCGGCTGGTTCAATCTCTCCACCCACTTCCCCTGGATCGGTATGCGCACGGCGGCGCTGGATGGCGCGCATGTGGAATATTTCCGCGGCATTCGCAATCCGGTGGCGGTGAAAGTGGGCCCCACGGTGACGCCGGACCAGTTGCTGCCCTTGATCGATGCACTCAACCCCGAGGACGAGCCGGGCAGGCTCACGCTGATCCATCGCATGGGCAACACGAAAATCGCCGAGGCCTTGCCACCGTTGTTGCAGGCGGTCAAGCGCGAAGGGCGTCGCGTGTTGTGGGTGGCTGACCCCATGCACGGCAATACCGAAAGCACGTCGAACGGTTACAAGACGCGCCGTTTCGCCAATATCAGCGGCGAGCTCGATCAGGCGTTCGACATCCACGCGGCGGCGGGTACGCGGCTGGGCGGCGTGCATCTGGAGTTGACCGGTGAGGACGTGACCGAATGCACCGGCGGCGCACGTGGCCTGGTCGATGCGGATCTGGATCGTGCCTACAAATCGATGGTGGATCCGCGCTTGAACTACGAGCAGTGGCTGGAAATGGCCATGCTGATCGTGCGCAAGTCGAACGGAAAGATTCCCTTCCGCGGCTGATCCTCCTGGGGATATCCCTGTGCCGAGGTGCGGCACGACGTCGCGGTTGACCCCATGTTTGCCCGATTGCCCGTGACAGGGGATCTATAATCGGCGGATGAACTGGTTTGTCTTGCCGCACCTCGCCTGGTCGGGATTGGCTTCGCGGGCAGCGATCGCGTTGCTCGTGGTTTGCGCGCCGCTTGCTACGACGCGGGCCGCAGATTCCGTATCCACCGCGGATACGCAGCCGCAGGTTCCCGATACGATTCAGCAGCGCGTGAAAGCCTGCACCACTTGTCATGGCGTGTACGGCGAAGGTTCACCCGGTGACGGTGTGTTCCCGCGACTGGCTGGCAAGCCTGCCGCGTATCTTGCGCAGCAGCTCGCTTATTTCCAGGACGGTCTGCGCAAATACGCGCCGATGGAATACACCGTGCGCCAACTGAGCCCGGCCTACATGGAAGAGATCGCCGCCTATTTTTCCGCCCAGGAAGCGCCCTACCACCGGTCGCCGGTGCCTTCGGTTTCCGCCGCGGTGATGGAGCGCGGCAAACAGCTGGTGGAGCGCGGTGATTCCACGCGCGGCATCCCCTCATGTGTCAGTTGCCATGGTGATCGGCTTACCGGCGTGGAGCCGGCGATGCCGGGCCTGGCCGGGTTGTCCTACGACTACGTCAGTGCGCAGATTGGTTCCTGGCGTACGCATACCCGTGCGGCAAAGTCGCCCGATTGCATGGCGATCGTGGCCAATCGCCTGCGTGATTCCGACATCACGGCAGTTGCGGCATGGCTGGGCAGCCTGCCGCCGCCGACGGACATGCATGCGCAGCCGGCCGGTCTCGAAAAGCAGGTCTTGCCGGGTTGGTGCGTGCCGAGTGACGCCGGAGTCACGCCATGAGGCGATGGCTTGTCGGTTTGCTGGTGGTCGTTCTCGTGCTGGCGGCATTGGCGTGGATGTTCTTCCCCTCACCCCGGGAAAAGTCGCCGCGGTCCGCATCACCCCAGGTAAGCGCCGCCACCCTGCGTGATCCCGCGCTGATTGCCCGCGGCGAATACCTTGCCGCGGTCGGCGATTGCGCGGCCTGCCATACCCGCAAGGGCGGCGTTCGCTATGCGGGCGGCCGTTCGCTGGCCACGCCGTTCGGCAATGTGCCGGCACCCAATCTCACGCCGGACCCCGAGACCGGCCTGGGCCGATGGAGCTTCGAGGATTTCTGGCGGGCATTGCACCTGGGCGAGGGACGCCACGGCGAATTGCTGTATCCGGTGTTTTCCTACACCTCGTTCACCAAGGTCACGCATGACGACGCGCTGGCGATCTTTGCCTACCTGCAGTCGCTGCCGCCCGTACGGCAGGCGTCCGAGGAGCCTTCGTTGCGTTTCCCATACAGCCTGCGTCGCAGTCTTGCCGCGTGGCGTGCGCTGTATTTCAAGCCTGGCGTCTATCAGCCTGACCCCGTGCAGTCGGAACAGTGGAATCGCGGCGCCTATCTGGTACAGGGCCTGGGCCATTGCAATGAATGCCATGCCACGCGTGACGCGCTCGGCGGCCTGTCTCCCGACCACACGCTGACCGGTGGCCAGATACCCGAGCAGAACTGGTACGCCCCTGATCTGAGCGTCAACCAGGGTGGCGGGCTGGAAGGGTGGAGCAAGGGGGACATCGTCGAGTTGCTGAAAACCGGCCAGTCGGCCAAGGGCGCGGCCTTCGGGCCCATGGCGGACGTAGTGCGCAAGAGCACCCAGCACATGACCGACACGGATCTGGATGCGATCGCCACCTACCTGCAATCGTTGCCGGTGCGCTCGGCCGTGGCAGTGGCGTCGTCGCGGGTGTCGTTCGACCGGAAGAAGGGCGCGAAGCTGTATGCGGATCGGTGTGCGGATTGCCATGGCGCCGATGGTCGTGGCGTGGCGGGCATCTATCCACCGCTGGACGGCAATACCTCGGTCAACGAACCGACCGGCATCAATGCGATCCGCACCGTGCTGCTGGGTGGTTTCGCGCCTGTCACCGCGGGTAATCCGCGTCCGTACTCGATGCCGCCTTATGCGCAGGAATTGAACGACGAAGACGTGGCGGCGGTGGTCAGCTACATCCGCCAGTCGTGGTCAAACAAGGCGCCGGCGGTGCGGCCGTCGGACGTCAGCGTCTACCGGCATACGCCTGTCGATTAGCGCGCGAATGCCGACGCCCGGCTTCACCGGCGCAGCGTCTCCACCAATTGCCCAAGCGCGAGCCATGGCGCGATCTGCCAGTGCCCTCGCGCCTGGCCGGATGGCGAGGGCAGCACGAACAACTGTGTCGTGCCGATATGCCCGGTCTGCAGGCCGTAATCCACAGGATGGCCCAGCGCGGCGCGGGCGGCATTCTTGCTGGTGAACGCGAGCACGTGCGGGGAGTAAATCGCGATCTTGGCGTGCAGTGCCGGTACGTCGAAGGCATCGGGTGGCAGTTGGTTGTCGTTGCCGCTGTGACGCTTGGCCAGGTCGGTGAGGCCAATGCCGAAGCCGGGCAAGACGGGGAATTCGGAAGGTGCCAGTCGGCGTGGGGTGAGCCTTGCCTCGTGCAGCGCTCGCCAGAACAGATTGCCGGGATGCGCGTAGTAGGCGTGTTCGGCGGCCGACCGCTTGCCCGCGGCGGTGCCGCAGAACACCAGGGCCAGGCCCGGTTGCAGCAGGTCGGGCAGGACCATATCCGCATCGGCGGCCATCACGCGTCCGCGAGCAGGAAATCGGTGAACTGGAAACGGTCGTCGCGTAGCACCGATTCGCCGCGGTTCAAGATCAGCGGTTGGCGAAACAGTGGCCCGGCGTAGCTCAGCGTGTGGAATTCGCCGCGTTCGCCGCAGGGGTCGACACCGGCAGGGAGCGAGTCGAGCAGCGCCGCATCGTAGTCACGGCCGCAGAAACTTGCGTCCAGTTGATGCGTATCGACGCAGCACAGCCTGGCGCGATGACCTTCGCTGATGAAGCGCCGCGACAACAGCGTGGTGTCCTCGCCCCACAAGGGAAACACCGCGCGCCAGTTTTCGCGGCCGAGTTGGCGCACCCGATAGTCGCGCACATCCTGCAGGAACAGGTCGCCGAAGGCGCAATGGCGCAGCCCGGGCCAGCGGCGTTGTGCCTGCGCCAGCGCTTCGGCGTGCGCCTGTTCATAAGCCTCGTTGCTGCCTGGCCAGTCCAGCGCCACTTCCACCAGCGGCAGGCCGAGCGCGGCGGTTTGTGCGGCGAGCACTTCCTGCCGCACACCATGCATGGCTACCCGCTGGTAGGAGCGGTTGATAGTGGTGAGCAGGCCGACGACGTGCCAGCGTGGGTCGGCAAGCAATCGTTGCAGGGCGAGCAGGCAATCCTTGCCGCCGCTCCATGCCAGCAGTATGGGATGCGCATTCATCGCCCTACTTTAACTTGCTGCCGTATCGACGTGGCATGGACGTCGGCGCTGCCAAGGTGGCGGCCATGATCCCCTCATCGATTTCTGTAACACCCATCCGTGGGCACGACTGGGCGCCGCTGTCGTCGCCGCCTTGCTGCTCGGCGCCTTGTTGCACCGCCTGGTTTATCTGGTGTCGCGCCGGCTGACGCGTGGCCGGGACGTGGCCACCGACATGTTGCAACGAGCCAGTGCGCCGATGGGCTGGCTGGTGCCGCTGATCACGTTGACGGTGGCCTTGCGCATGTTGCCGACGGTTCCCGGGCCGATCGCGTCACAACAGCCCGTGCGATGGATCGACAGCCGCCGCGGCCACCCGCTATAAAGAACACTTGTCCTGGGGGTGTGTGGTGAGTGAAGAGATCCTGATCAACGTAACCCCGCGGGAAACACGAGTCGGTGTGGTCGAAAACGGCATGCTGCAGGAAGTGCATGTCGAACGCGCCTCCAAACGTGGCTACGTGGGCAACATCTACAAGGGCCGCGTGCAGCGGGTAATGCCGGGCATGCAGGCGGTGTTCGTGGAAATCGGGCTGGAGCGCGCGGCGTTCCTGCACGCGTCGGACATCGTGAAACCGCCGGTGCCGGGCGGCGCCGACGGCACGGAATCGAACGGCAACGGCCACCTTCCCTCGATCAGCGAACTGGTGCACGAAGGTCAGGAAATCGTGGTGCAAGTGGTCAAGGACCCGATCAGCACCAAGGGCGCGCGGCTGTCGGCGCACCTGTCGATCCCCTCGCGCTACCTGGTGCTGCTGCCGTATTCGCGCACCCTGGGCATTTCCGCGCGCATCGAGGACGAGGTCGAGCGCCAGCGGCTGAAGGATGTGCTCACCCCGATGATCGGCGAGGACATTCCCGGCAGCCATCGGCTGGGTTATATCGTGCGCACCAACGCCGAGGGGCAGAGCGCCGAATCGCTGGCGTTCGACGTGGCCTACCTGGGCAAGGTCTGGCGCGTGGTGCAGGAGAACATCGCCAAGGCGAAGGCGGGCGAGCGCGTCTACGAGGAATTGTCGCTGCCGCTGCGCAGCCTGCGCGACATGCTCAACAGCGACATCGAAAAGGTGCGGGTGGATTCGCAAACCACGTTCGACAACGTGGTGAAGTTCGTGCACAAGTTCATGCCGAGTCTGGACGATCGCATCGAGCACTACGACGGCGAGCGGCCGATCTTCGATCTGTACGGGGCCGAGGACGAAATGCAGCGCGCGCTCAAGAAGGAGGTGCCGCTGAAATCCGGCGGCTACCTGATCGTCGACCAGACCGAGGCGATGACCACCATCGACGTCAATACCGGCGCCTATCTGGGCAGCCGCAACCTAGAGGAGACGGTCTACCGCACCAACCTGGAAGCGGCCCAGGCCGCGTCGCGGCAACTGCGCCTGCGCAATCTGGGCGGCATCATCATCATCGACTTCATCGACATGGTGGACGAGGAACACAAGCGCCAGGTACTGCGGATGCTCAACAAGGGCCTGGCGCGCGACCACGCCAAGACCACCGTGTACCCGATTTCCGCCCTGGGCCTGGTCGAGATGACGCGCAAGCGCACCACCGAAAGCCTGGCGCGCCAGCTGTGCGAGCCCTGCGCCACCTGCAACGGTCGCGGCGTACTGAAAACCGCCGAAACCATCACCTACGAGATTTTTCGCGAGATCACCCGCGCGGTCCGCCAGTTCGACGCCGAGAAGCTGCTGGTGATGGCCAACCCGGCGGTGGTCAACCGCATCCTCGAAGAAGAATCCGGGGCGGTGGCGGAACTGGAAGAGTTCATCTCCAAAAGCATACGATTTCAGGCTGAAGAGCATTATTCGCAGGAACAGTTTGATGTCGTTTTGCTGTAAATCCGTCGGGATCGGTTGCGCGTGAACATGGAGTGGCGACGCCGTTGGCAGCGGGCCGCTCGTGGCCTGGGCTGGACGGCAGGCAGTCTGCTGATCGCCCTCGCACTGATGGTGGCGCTGGCGCAGCTGTTGCTGCCGCTGGTGGCCCATCATCCGGACTGGGTGGCCGCAAAACTTTCGCAACGCCTGCAACGTCCCGTCAGCATCGAGGCGATGGAGGGCCAGCGCACCCGTTCCGGCCCGTCGCTCGTTCTGCGTGGCGTGACCATCGGCGTGCCGGCCGGCGAAAGCGGCAGCCCGTTGCACATTCCCTCGTCGAGTTTGAAGCTCGATTTCGGCGGCTGGCTTTGGCCGTCGCGACATCTGCTCAACCTGCACGTGAGCGGCTTGCAACTCGATGTCCTGCACAGTCGCGACGGGCGCTGGCATCTCAATGGCATCGGTACGGATGCCACGGCGCCGCGGCAGCCGGTATCGCTGCGAGGCATGTCGCTCGATCTGTGGTTGAACGACGTGCGCGTCGATGTCACCGATGAAGCGCTCGACCGGCGTTACGCACTCACCTCCCGTCAGCTTCGGCTGAGCCGCCGCGGCGGAAACTTGCGGGTTGGCGGCGTGCTGCACCGGACCGGTGCGGCGGGCTCACTGAGCGTGGTCGGTCGTTTCAGCG
>DATJCF010000186.1:0-7081 GCA_035514935.1 Rhodanobacter sp.
GATAAAAGCAAAAAGCCCACCGATACCGCTCGGTACCGGGCGGGCAATGGGCAAGCATAACCGAAATGTGGCGCCCGGACGGAGCCGGGCGCGTGGATCAGAGGGCGGTCGGGGTGGCCTTGCCGTCGCGGATTTCAACGCTGAAGTGCGCGACGTTGGCGTGCCGGAAATCATCGAGGCCAACGGGCTGCCCATCGATGGTGGCGCTGGCGCCGGAAACGTTCCCGATGCGCACGTCGAGCGGCTTGTCGCTCTGATAGATCTTGTGGCTGCCCGCGGGCAGCAAACCGTATTCCAGCCGCACGCCGGCCGCGTCGGTCACTTCGACCCAACTGGCGGAAGTGAGGCTGAGCTCAAGGTTGTGGCTGCCCACGCCTGTCTCGACCGCTGCGGGCGGAGCCAGGACGGATGACTTCTTCGATGTTCCGCTGCTATCGAGGTTGGGAAAAGCGGCCATCGAGGCAAGCAGGGGTTGTTCCTGCACCGGGGGCGGCAGCGTGACATGACTCGGCAGCCGGGCTGCGTCGTTCACGGAGGATTCCGGGGCATCAACCTGTGCAACCGGCGTCGCATCCAGGGGAGCGAGATGGCTGAGGTCGCGATTGAGCGTGCCGCGCACACCCATCCACACCATCGGTACCACGATGACGGCGGTCAACACCACATATGTGGCAGCCGTTGCGTAACGGTCGAGCAGAAAGCGGGAGTGCGAAATACCGCCAGTGGCCACCAGGGTGGGCTCGGTCTGCTTGATGCGGTCGAGCTCGGTCTGGATCAGCGCCGGCTCCATGCCGAGATAATGGCCGTACTTACCGATGTAACCGGCCAGATAGACCTTGGAATCGATGTCCTGATAATCGTCGCGCTCCAGCCGCCGCAACATCCGGACCGGCAATTTGAGTGCGTGGGCACAGGCTTCGATTTCCAGTCCCCGCGCTTCACGCGCCTCACACAAAAGGGCGCCGAAACTGGTGCTTCCCAGGGCTGCTGCTGAAGCCGGCTCCGCATTTTGGGGAGCATCAAAGACGATCGACTCGCTGGCATCCTGGCCAGGGAAATTGGGTTGCATGGTCATTGGCTGACGTTGTTGTCCAGAGCACGCGCCTGTTCCGAGTCCGGGAAACGGCTTTGCAGACGCTGATTGTAAGTGCGAGCGCCTTCCAGGTCGCCCAGACGAGATTCGATATCGTGACCGAGTTTCAAGGTCGCGGCGTCAGCCGCGCCCAGCCCCTCCCGGCGTTGCAGAAACGCGCGGGCGTGAAAGGCATCATTGCGCAAAAAAAGCAAGTTTGCCAGTTGATATAGTGCCTCGCCGTTCTTGGGGTTACGCACGAGCGCGTCACGGAAGCTCTGTTCCGCACCGTTCGAGTCGCTCATCTGCATCTGGCACACCCCGGCATTGGTCAGTGCCACATCCGGGGTCTGATAGAAGGGATCGGCAACAGCCTTGCGGAAATAGCCGATCGCTTCGCTGTCCCTGCCGGTATGGCAAAGGAAGGCGCCGAGGTTGTTGTTCGGCGCACCCTTGGTCGGATCCAGCGCAACCGCCTTGCGGTAATGCTGCTCGGCTTCGGGAAGCTTGTTGATCCGCTCGTACAGCACCGCGATGACGGTGTGCGCGGGCACGTAATCGGGATCGAACTGCAGCGCCTTGGTCAATTTGCCAAGCGCTTCCTGCAGGTCGCCGTTGGCCATGTAGCGCTGGCCCAGTTCGGTATGTACCCGCGCCGCATCGACGGCCTGTTGAGCCTTGGACGTCTTGGGCATATGCGCGCCCAGCGCACTGCTGTCAGTGTGCGTCGTGACACAGCCCGCCAGGGTCAACGCCAAAGCGACAACCAGAACCCGCTCAGCTCGCATGCAATGCCCCCTCGTCCTGCCGCTTGCGAATATCGGCGCTGCGTCGGGTGCGGTCGGTCACCTGCCCCGCCAGCTGACCGCACGCGGCATCGATGTCGTCGCCGCGGGTGCGACGCAGCATGGTAAGTACGCCGGCGTTGAGCAGCCGCGTCTGGAAATCGTGGATGTCGTTGGCGTCCGAGCGCTGGTACTGGGTGCCCGGGAACGGGTTGAACGGAATGAGATTGACCTTGCAGGTGGGCAGCTTGCGCATCAGCTTGATCAGCTGGCGAGCATGCTCGGGCTGGTCGTTGATGCCCTTCATCAAGGTGTATTCGAAGGTGATCGAGGTGCGCGGCTTGCGCGCGATCCAGCGCTGGCACGCCGCCAGCAGCTCGGCGATCGGATAACGCTTGTTGATCGGCATCAGCTCCGTGCGCAGCTCGTCATTGGCCGCATGCAGCGACACCGCCAGCGAGACGTCGATCTGCGCCGAAAGCTGGTCGATCAGCGGCACCATGCCCGCCGTGGAAAGCGTCACGCGCTTGGCCGCGAGGCCGAAGCCCAGGTCGTCGCGCATCAGGTGCATCGCCCTGACCACATTGTCGAAATTGGCCAGCGGCTCGCCCATGCCCATCATCACCACGTTGGTGATGCGGCGGTTCTGGTGGGTGACGTTGCCAAGCTGTTTTGCCGCCACCCAGACCTGGCCGATGATCTCGGCGGTGGACAGGTTGCGGTTGAAACCCTGCGCGCCGGTGGAGCAGAAGCTGCAGTTGAGCGCGCAGCCGATCTGCGAGGACACGCACAAGGTGCCGCGCGTCGGCTCGGGGATGTACACCGTCTCGATCGCGTTGCCGGAGTCCATGCCCAGCAGCCACTTGTGCGTGCCGTCGGTGGCCACCTTGTTCAACAGCGTCTTCGGCGCGCCGATGTAGCAGACCTCGGTGAGCTTGGCGCGCAGCGCCTTGCCCACGTCGGTCATGTTTTCAAAGTTGTCTTCCAGGTCGTGGTAGATCCACTTCATCACCTGCTCGGCGCGATACGGCTTCTCGCCGATCTGTGTGAAGAAATCACGCAGACCTCGGCGATCGAAGTCGAGCAGATTGACCTTTTGAGGTGGATTGGCCACAACCTGGTTCACAACGCATGCCTCACAACAAAAGGATCGCTCAGCGCGAAAGGACGTCCGTCGCGGCGAAGAAATACGCGATTTCCACCTTGGCGGTTTCCACGGCGTCGGAGCCATGCACCGCGTTGGCGTCGATGGAATCAGCGAAATCCGCGCGGATCGTGCCCGGCGCCGCTTCCTTCGGGTTGGTGGCGCCCATCAGGTCACGATGAGCCAGCACGGCGTTCTCGCCTTCCAGCGCGGTGATCACTACCGGGCCGGAAATCATGAAATCAACCAGGGCCTTGAAGAACGGGCGCTCGCGATGGACCGCGTAGAAGCCTTCGGCCTCCTGGCGCGACAGCTGCTTCATTTTGGCAGCGACGATCTTGAGGCCGGCCTTTTCGAAACGGGCGTAGATCTGGCCGATGACGTTCTTGGCGACGGCATCGGGTTTGATGATGGAAAGGGTGCGCTCCAGCGCCATACGAATCTGCTCCGGTGACGGATAAAAAAGATAAAGAGGGTCGGCCAGAACGGCCGGCGGTGACGTAAACCTTACAAGGATTGAGGGTTTAGCCCCGGAAAGTCTGACAGATTCTAGCTCATACGCAAGTCATATGCAGTTTGCAAGTAGCGTGGCGGTTTGACGTTCGTGAAGTGGGCCGCGTATGCTCAAACGATCGTTTGAACGCCTGTTCACCGCTGACGGATGAAAGCCATCGTGAATCGCTCAAGCTCGACCAAGGAACGCATACTCGGCGCCGCCGAAGTCCTGTTTGCCCAACGCGGTTTCGAAGGCGCGTCGTTACGTCAGCTGACTGCCGCCGCCGGCGTGAACCTGGCCGCGGTGAACTACCACTTCGGCTCCAAGGACAAGCTCGTCGAGCAGGTCTTCCGGCGCCGGCTGGATACGCTCAACGCACAACGCCTTGCTGCCTTGGACAGTGCCCGGGAAAGCGGCAACGACCGCCTCGAGGACGTGCTGGACGCGTTCATCCGTCCTGCGCTGAAGCTGTCCCACGAGGATAGCGGCTCCCTGTTCATGCGCGTACTGGCGCGGGCCTTTGCCGAACACGACGACTCGCTGCGCCAGTTCCTGTCCGAGAACTACGGCCACGTGATGCGCCAGTTCACCGCCGAGTTCGCCCGCCTGCTGCCGCATCTCAGCAAGGAAGAGCTGTATTGGCGCATCGACCTGGTCACCGGCGCGCTGACCCACGCCATGTCCGGCTTCGGCATGATCCAGCGCAAGCAGGATGTCAGCGAAGGCGTACATCTCGAACAAACCATCCAGCACCTTATTCGTTTCGCCGTCGCCGGGCTCACCCATCCCTAGATCCGGGTGCGTCAGTCAGGACCTCGCTCGGCACTTCATGTCGGTACTTTCGGAGAAGCCAATGACTACATCCCCCCGCCAATCCCCCATGACGCCTTCCGCGCTGCGCATTCGCAAGGCTGCCGTGCTGGGCGCCGGTGTCATGGGCGCGCAGATTGCCGCGCACCTGACCAATGCCGGCGTCGAAACCGTGTTGTTCGACCTCCCCGCCAAGGAAGGCCCCAAGAGCGGCATCGCGCTGAAGGCGATCGCCAACCTGGCCAAGCTGTCGCCCGCCCCGCTGGCCGACAAGGCACTGGCCGCCTCGATCATTCCGGCCAACTACGACGATGACCTCGACCATCTGAAAGACGTCGACCTGGTGATCGAGGCGATCGCCGAGCGGATGGACTGGAAGCTCGACCTGTACAAGAAGATCGCCGACCACCTGTCGAAGACCGCAATCATCGCCTCCAACACCTCCGGCCTGTCGATCAATACCCTGGCCGAGGCGCTGCCCGAGGAAATGCGCCACCGCTTCTGCGGCGTGCACTTCTTCAACCCGCCGCGCTACATGCACCTGGTCGAACTGATCCCGACCAGGCTCACCGACAAGAACGTACTGGACGGCCTCGAAGCCTTCCTGGTCACCACCGTCGGCAAGGGCGTGGTGATCGCCAGGGACACCCCGAATTTCATCGGCAACCGCATCGGCGTGTTCTCGATGCTGGCCACCATGCATCACACCGAGCAGTTCAAGCTCGGCTTCGACACCGTCGACGCGCTGACCGGCCCGGCCGTGGGCCGCCCCAAGAGCGCCACCTACCGCACCGCCGACGTGGTCGGCCTGGACACCATGGCCCACGTCATCAAGACCATGGCCGACACCCTGCCCGACGATCCGTGGCACCCGTACTTCAAGGCGCCTGTGTGGTTGCAGGGCCTGATCGACAAGGGCGCGCTGGGCCAGAAGACTGGCGGCGGCTTCTACAAGAAGGTCGGCAAGGACATCGTTGTACTGGACGTGGCGAAGCAGGACTTCCGCCCGTCCGAGCAGAAACCGTCCGATGAAGTCGCCGCGATCCTCGCGATCAAGGACCCGGCCGAGAAGTTCGGCAAGCTGCGCGCCTCCAGCGACCCGCAGGCGCAGTTCCTGTGGGCCAGCTTCCGCGACCTGTTCCACTACAGCGCCTATCACCTGGCCGACATCGCCGACACCGCGCGCGACGTCGACTTCGCGATCCGCTGGGGCTACGGCTGGAAGCTCGGCCCGTTCGAAACCTGGCAGGCCGCCGGCTGGCAGCAGATTGCCGGGTGGATCAATGAGGACATCAAGGCCGGCAAGGCGATGAGCAGCGCGCCTCTGCCGGCCTGGGTCACCGACGGCCGCAAGGGCGTGCACGGCAAGGACGGCTCGTACTCGGCCAGCGCCAACGCCGACAAGCCGCGTTCGCAGCACCCGGTATACCAGCGCCAGCTGTTCCCCGATCCGATCCTGGGCGAGAAGTTCGACACCGGCAGCACCGTGTGGGAAAACGACGGCGTGCGCCTGTGGACGCTGGGCGATGACGGCGTCGGCATCATCTCGTTCAAGACCAAGATGCACACGGTCAACGACCAGGTACTCGACGGCATCCAGCATGCCATCGGCATCGCCGAAGAAAAGCTCAAGGCCGTGGTGATCTGGCAGACCGGCGAGCCGTTCTCCGCCGGCGCGGATCTCAAGGGTGCGCTGAGCCTGCTGAGAGAAGGCAAGTTCGACGACTTCGAGCACATGGTCGCCAACTTCCAGCGCACCAGCATGCGCATCAAGCATTCGCTGGTACCGGTGGTTTCCGCCGTGCGCGGCCTGGCCCTGGGCGGCGGTTGCGAGTTCCAGATGCATTCGGCGCGCACCGTGGCGGCGCTGGAAAGCTACATCGGCCTGGTCGAAGCCGGCGTCGGCCTGCTGCCTGCCGGTGGCGGCCTGCACGAGCTGGCCGTCCGCGCGGCCAGGGCCAACCCGGCCGATCCGTTCGAGGAACTGAAGAAGGTGTTCGAGACCGTGGCGATGGCCAAGGTCTCTGCCAGCGCGTTCGAGGCGAAGAACATGGGCCTGCTGCGCGACAGCGACGTGGTCGTGTTCAACGCCTACGAGCTGCTTTACGTGGCCAAGCAGGTCGCCAGCGCGCTCGCCGAATCCGGCTACCGCCCGCCGCTGTACCAGCGCGCCATCCCGGTCGCCGGCGACGTCGGCACCGCCACCTTCAAGGCCTCGTTGGCCAACCTGCAAGCCGGCTATTTCGCCTCGCCGCATGACGTCGACATCGCCTCATGCATCGCCGACACCCTGTGCGGCGGCATGATCGAACGCGGCTCGACCGTCGACGAGGAATGGCTGCTGGCGCTGGAACGCAGGCACTTCGTGGAGCTGGCGAAAACCGAGAAAACCCAGGCCCGCATCGCTCACACCATGACCACGGGCAAGCCGCTCAGGAACTGAGATTCGGGATTGGGGATTCGGGATTCGGCAAAGCTGCCAATCCGAATCCCCACCGCAGTTTTCAACGCATCCACCGAACCATTTGAAACACCGGGTCGCGCGAAAGAATCCGGATTACGTCGAACCGCTCTGACGAATCCCGAATCCCCAATCCCGAATCCCGGCTTTCGGAGAAAGCAAATGACCAAGCAAGTGCAAGACGCCTACATCGTCGCCGCCACCCGCACCCCGGTCGGCAAGGCGCCGCGCGGCGTGTTCCGCCACACCCGCCCGGACGACATGCTCGCCCACGTGATCCGCGCCGTGATGGCGCAGGCGCCGGGCATCGACC
>DATJCF010000187.1:0-17537 GCA_035514935.1 Rhodanobacter sp.
CGACCAGGATCAGCTCGCCCTTGTTGATCACGCCGATGCGGTCGGCCATTTCCTCGGCCTCGTCGATGTAGTGCGTGGTGAGGATGATGGTGACGCCGGTGTCGCGCAGCGCGCGCACCATCGCCCACATGTCGCGGCGCAACTCCACGTCGACGCCGGCGGTGGGCTCATCCAGAAACAGGATCGGCGGCTCGTGCGACAGCGCCTTGGCGATCATCACGCGCCGCTTCATGCCGCCGGACAGCGTCATCAGCTTGCTGTCCTTCTTGTTCCACAGCGAGAGGTCCCGCAGCACTTTCTCGATATGCGCCGGATTGGGCCGTTTGCCGAACAGGGCGCGGCTGAAGCTGACCGTGTCCCACACGGTTTCGAAGGCGTCGGTGGTGAGCTCCTGCGGCACCAGGCCGATGCGTTCGCGCGCGGCGCGGAAATCGCGCACCACGTCGTGCCCGTCGGCCAGCACGTTGCCGCTGCTGGGGTTCACGATGCCGCAGATGATGCTGATGAGCGTGGTCTTGCCGGCGCCGTTAGGGCCGAGCAGGGCGAAGATCTCGCCGCGGCGGATCTGCAGGTCGATGCCCTTGAGCGCGGCAAAGCCCGAGGCGTAGGTTTTTGTCACCTGGCGCACGTCGATGATCGATTGCACGGTGCGTGTGTTCCTGTCGCATGCGAAGCGGCCGAGTATAAACAGTGCGGCCGCCGAGGCCGTTCGCTTTTCGTTGGGCGGCACCGCGTACGCGCCGGCGGCGCCACGCATCGAACGATGCGATACCCGCTCAATCCAGCGGACGCACCCAGATGTTGCGGAAGCTGACCGGCTGCGAAGGGTCGCCGTGCGCCTGCAGCTTGATCGGCGCGTCGGTGTACGGCGCGTAGGCCGGCTTGCCGATGTAGACGGTTTCGCCGGCCAGCGCGGTATGGTTTTGCACCAGCACGCCGTTGTGGAGCACGGTGACGTAGGCCGGCGAGGTGAGCGCCCCGTCGGCGGCGAACACCGGCGCCGTCCAGATGACGTCGTAGGTTTGCCATGCGCCCGGCGGACGCATCGCATTGACCAGCGGCGGCGCCTGTTTGTAGACGCTGGCGGCCTGGCCGTTGACGTAGGTGGGGTTGTTCCACGAATCGAGTATTTGCAATTCGTAGCCTGCATCGCCCGGTCCGGTCGAGGCCAGGAACAGGCCGCTGTTGCCGCGCGCCTGGCCTTCGCCGGCGATATCCGCGGGCACCTGCCATTCCAGGTGCAGCTGATAGTTCTTGAACCGCTGCCGGGTCTGGATGTTGCCGGTCTTCTTGTCGACTGTCAGCACGCCATCGTGGACTTTCCAGCGGGCCGGCGAATGGTCGCTGGTCGATTCCCATCGATCGAGGTTGCGGCCGTCGAACAGCACGACTGCATCGGAGGGCGGCGCAATGTCGTGCTTGCCCGGCGTCACCACCTTCGGCACCGGCTGCCATTGTTCGGTGGCCTTGGGGTCGGTCGGTTCGGCCGGACCCGGGTGATCCACTGTTTTCGCGAATGATTGCGCGGCTGCCGCCAGCGCGGTGAAGACCAACACGGTTCGCCACTTCATGGGCAACTCCGAAACAAGGAAATCAGACCGTACATACCCTGACCGCATCGGCGAAGGCGGCGAACGGATCGGGCCCTGCGGGTACGAACTCATGCGCGATATAACCGTCGAAACCCAGGTCCGCGATCGCCTTGGCGATGGCGTGGTAGTTGAGCTCCTGCGTGCCGTCGATCTTGTGACGGCCCGGCACGCCGCCGGTGTGGAAATGCCCGATCCACGCGATGTTGTCGCGGATCGTGCGGATCACGTCGCCTTCCATGATTTGCATGTGGTAGATGTCGTAGAGCAGCTTCACGTGGGGTGAGTCGACCCCTTTCATCACCGCGACGCCAAAGCGCGTGCTGTCGCCCTGGTAGCCGGGGTGGTCGATCTTGCTGTTCAGCAGTTCCACGCAGATCGTGATGCCGTTCTCGGCCGCGTAGGGTGCGATCTTCGAGAGTCCCTCAACGCAGTTGGCGATGGCCTGGCCTTCGTCGATGCCTGCCTGGCGGTTGCCAAACATCGTGATCAGGTTGGTGACGCCCGCGCGTTTGGCCAGCGGGATGGCGGTTTCCAGTTCCTTCAGCAGCACGGTGTGATGGGTCGTGTCGTTGAAGCCCATGGTGAGGAAATTGTCGCGCCGCGCGGGGTAGCCCATGGAAACCGCCAGGCCGCTGTCGTTGACCACCGCCCATTCGTCCGCGTAGACCAGATCGACGCCGGCAAAACCGATCCCCTTGAGGCGCCGACACAGTTCCGGCAGTGGGGCCTGGGAGGTCCAGCGACTCAGCGATTGCTTCAGGCGTCCGGCCGCCATCTTGTGCGGCAGGGGCGGGCGCGTTCCGCTGTCGGCCGATGCGGCCAGCCATGGCGCCGCGCCGAGCGCGGTGATGGTGGCGCCTAGCCAGGCCAGCGCGTCGCGACGGGTGAGGCCGCCGGTGGTCATGACGGGTCGATCCCCAGCACGCGGCGATTGAAAGCGGCATCGGCGCCGGTCGCGGCAAAGTCATCGAACGCGCGCTCGGTGACCTTGATGATGTGCTCGCGGATGAACGCCGCGCCCTCGGCCGCGCCTTGTTCGGCGTCCTTGATGCAGCACTCCCATTCCAGCACGGCCCAACCCGGGTAACCGTACTGCGCGAACTTGCTGAAGATCGAGCGGAAGTCGATCTGCCCGTCGCCCAGCGAGCGGAAACGGCCGGGGCGATCGATCCAGTTCTGGTAGCCGCCGTAGACGCCGGAGCGGCCGTTGGGACGGAACTCGGCATCCTTCACGTGGAAGGCGCGGATGCGCTGGTGGTAGAGATCGATGAAGGCGAGGTAGTCCAGTTGCTGCAGCACCATGTGGCTGGGGTCGTAGAGGATGTTGGCGCGCGGATGCTGGTCCACCGCATCGAGAAAGCGCTCGAAGGTGGCGCCGTCGTGCAGGTCCTCACCGGGATGCAGTTCGAAGCAGACATCCACACCGGCGTCGTCGAACGCATCGAGGATCGGGCGCCAGCGCTTGCCCAGTTCCGCAAACGCCTGCTCGATCAACCCGGCCGGACGTTGCGGCCACGGGTAGAACAGGTGCCAGGCCAGCGCGCCGGAGAAGGTCGCGTGGGCGGTAAGGCCGAAGTGCTTGCTCGCTGTCGCCGCCAGCTTGAGCTGCTGCACGGCCCATGCCTGGCGCTCGGCGGCGTTGCCACGCAGCGCGGGCGGGGCGAAGCCGTCGAACAGGGCGTCGTAGGCCGGGTGCGACGCGACCAGTTGTCCCTGCAGATGCGTGGACAGCTCGGTCACCGCCAGCCCGTGTTCGGCCAGCATGCCGGCGACGTCGTCGCAGTACGTCTTGCTGGCAGCGGCCTGCTCCAGGTCAAACAGGCGGGTGTCGTTGGTGGGAATCTGCACGCCGACAAAACCCAGCGACGCCGCCCAGCGGGCGATGTTGGGCAGGGTGTCGAAGGGCGCGGTGTTGCCCGCGTACTGAGCCAGGAAGATGCCCGGGCCTTTGAGTGTTTTCATGGGTCAGAGCCTCAAGACGGTTTCGACGGCCCAGGCACGGCCGTTGCCCGCCTTGGACAGGGGCACGTCGGCCTGGTAGCCGCCGGGGACGGCCACGTACTGCAGCACCTGCGTGCAGCCGGGTTCGGACATGAAGTAGCCCAGCATCGCCAGCTTCTTGGTCATCAGCACGAACGCGGGGGCGGAGACGGGATCGATCTTGCTGCCGCTGGCGAGCGCTTCGCCGTGCAGCCGGGTGACCAGCGCCTTGCGCTGTGCGGCGTCGAGCTGCAGGAACGGCGTGTCACCCGCGCGCTCGAAGGCGGTCAGCGCGCCCAGGTAGCGCGCCTGCTCCGTCTTGGAATACACGTCCCGGAACATCTGGTCGATGAAACGCGGCACGCCCGCGTCCAGCGCGCCGGGGGTATCGGTGCGCGGGATGATGATGTCGACGACAGCGGCGACCATGTCAGCTTGCGGTCGACTGAAAAAGCCGGGGCCGGCGGCGGGTGTTTGCGCAGCGGCATGTGCATCGAATACGGCCAGCAGGGGCGCGCCTGCCGCGCTGAGCGCCAGCGCGGACATGCACTTCAACCATTCGCGACGATTCATGGCGTTTCTCCTCAGACGTTGCCGCGCTTGAGCTCTTCCACGGCATGGCTGGCCGCGCGTGCCGTCAACGCCATGTAGGTCAGCGACGGGTTCTGGCAGGCGGACGAAGCCATGCAGGAGCCGTCGGTGACGAAGACGTTCTTGCAAGCGTGCATCTGGTTCCAGCCATTGAGTACCGAGGTTTTCGGATCGCGGCCCATGCGCGCGGTGCCCATTTCGTGGATGCCGGCACCCACGTTCGCCTTGATCTTGTAGGGCGTCACGTTGCGGTAACCGGCGGCACTGAGCATCTCGGCGGCGTCGTTCATGATGTCCTTCTCCATGCGGATCTCGTTCTCGCCGTGGGCGGCGTCGAAGTTGAGCAGGGGCAGGCCGTATTTGTCCTTGCGGTTGCGATCCAGGGTGACGTGGTTGCTGTGCGACGGCAGCATCTCGCCGAAGCCGGTCATCCCGATGCGCCACGGGCCCGGCGCCTCGGCCGCGCGTTTCAGCTCGTCGCCAAGCAACGGGTCGTCGACCAGCCGCGTCCAGTCCTGGCGGCTGGCGCCACCCTGGAAGCCGAAGCCGCGCAGGTAGTCGCGCTTGTCGTTGCCGATGTTGCGGTAGCGGGGGATGTAGAAACCGTTGGGGCGACGGCCGGTGTAATAGCGGTCCTCGTGGCCGTCCACCACCGCGCCGGCGCCGCTGCCGAACACGTGATCCATGATGTTGTGCCCCACCTCGCCACTGTCGTTGCCGAAGCCGTTGGGGAAGCGGCTGGAGGTGGAGTTGAGCAGCAGGTGCGCGGTGCCGAAGGTGGAGGCGCAGACGAAGATGATGCGCGCGAAATAGTCGGTCTGCTGGCCGGTTTCGGCATTCAATACGCGCACGCCGGTGGCCTTGCCCTTGGCGTTGTCGTAGATCAGCTCGTGCACGATGGCGTTGGCCACCATGGTCATGTTGCCGGTGCGCTGGGCCGAGGGCAGGGTGGAGGAGTTGCTGCTGAAATAGGCGCCGTACGGGCAGCCGCGCATGCACAGGTTGCGGTACTGGCAGGGCGCGCGTTGCGGACTCTTGTCGTGCTTCAGCGGCGCGGACAGGTTGGCGGTGCGGCCGATGATGAGCCTGCGCCCCAGTTTGCTGGCCAGCTTCTCGCGGAAATCCTTCTCGACGCAGTTGAGCTCCATCGGCGGCAGGTATTGGCCATCGGGCAGTTGCGCCAGGTGATCGGTGGCGCCGCTGACGCCGATGAATTCCTCGACGTAGTCGTACCAGGGTGCCAGGTCGTCGTAGCGGATGGGCCAGTCCACGCCGACGCCATCCTTGCCATTCGCCTCGAAATCCATCGGGCTGAAGCGGTAGCTCTGCCGGCCCCACATCAGCGAGCGGCCGCCGACCTGGTAGCCGCGGAACCAGTCGAACGGCTTGGTTTCCTCGTACGGGTTGTCGAGGTCGTCGACGAACCAGTGCTTGGTCGATTGCTTGATGCCGTAGAAGGAGGGGCGCGTGTGGACCGGATGCCGGCGGATGTCTTCCTGCGTGGGCTCATCGGCGTAGGGCAGTTCCCATGGCGCCTTCATCGCCGTGGGGTAATCGCCGTGCTCGACCATGCGGCCGCGCTCAAGCACCAGGGTCTTGAGTCCTTTTTCGGTGAGTTCCTTGGCAGCCCAGCCGCCGCTGATACCGGTGCCGATGACGATGGCGTCGTAGATGTGGTTGTTCATGGAGCCCTCGGGGAAAAGGCGATCAGACAGAAAGGTGCGCGCTTAGCGCCACGGACGCAGGTAGTCGTAGTCGATGCGCGCGGCGTCGAGCTGGCTGATGCGGGAGAACGGGCCTTCCTGCTCGACGAAGCAGTGCTTCAGCCCGGCTTGGTCAGCCGCCGCCATGATCGGCTTGTAGTCGAGCGTGCCGCGGCCCAGTTCGGAGCCCGGGTAGTGGCCGTTGCCGGCACCGGGCAGGAAATCCTTGGCGTGCATCAGCGGCATGCGGCCGGCGTTGGCCTTGAAGTAATCCGCGGGGTTTTTGCCGCCCATGTGGACCCAGCCGCAGTCCAGTTCGAACTTCACCAGGTCGTGCCGGGTTTCCTTCAGCAGCACGTCGTAGAACGTCTGGCCGCCGCCCACGTCGGAAAATTCCAGGTGGTGGTTGTGATACGCGTACTGCAGGCCGGCCTGCTTCGCTTTCTCGCCCAGGCGATTGGCGTATTCCGCGGTGCGCCTGGCGCCGTCGAGCGAATAGTCCTGCTCGCCAGGCTTGCCCTTGGCGGCCAGCTCTTTCTGCATGATCGCCGGCAGCATGCTGCTGACGATGTAGTGCGCGCCCAGCGTGTGCGCCGCCTCGATACCCGGCTCGAAACCGATGCCGTCGAAGTGCAGGCTGGGGCAGCGCAGGCCGGTGGCGTCCAGCTGCCCGCGCAGGTTGGCGGCGGTGCTGGTGATGATGGCCTCGATCTCGGTATAGCCGATGGTCTTCAGCGTTTTCAGCGCGCCGATCGGATCATCCTGGTAGGCCTTGAGCACCATGTAGAGCTGGATGCCCATCGGCTTGCCCTGAGCAGCAGCGGCGAACGCCCTGCCGGCCGTGCTGGTGGCCAAAAACGCAGCGGTGCCGCAAAGCGCCGAACGGGTCAGGAACTGCCTGCGGGACATCGTCATGGGGTTTTCTCCCGGGTGGCCAGGTTGAGGTGGGAAAGCTCGGGGTCCGCGGCGCGTTCGCGGTCCTTGAACAGCAACAGGAACAGCACCAGCACGGCGGCGGCGAAGCCGGCGGCGGTCAGCCAGATCGGACGCCGTTGATGCGCCACGATGCCCTGGGCGTCCGTCGCGGCGTAGGCATCGACGGCCAGCCCGGACAGCCACGAGCCCACGAACATGCCCAGGCCATAGGTGAGGAAGGTGATCAGGCCCTGGGTGGCCGCGCGCAGCGCCGGCGGCGCCTCGCGGTCGATGTAGATCTGGCCGACCACGAAGAAGAAGTCGAAGCAGATGCCGTGCAGGATGATGCCGAACCACAGCATCCACATCAGCTCGCCGGGCGCCCCGAAGGCGAACAGCACATAGCGCACCACCCAGGCCAGCATGCCCACGGCGAGCATGTACTTCACGCCGAGGCGCCGGAAGAACCAGGGGATCAGCAGCATGCAGAGGATTTCCGACATCTGCCCGCCGGTCATCTTGCCGGCCGCGTTGACCACGCCCACTTCGTTGAGGAACAGGTTGGTGAACGCGTAATAGAACTGCAGCGGAATGCAGATCAGGAACGAGGCAAGGGCGAATACCGCCATCGAGCGCCCGCGCAGCAAGTGCAGCGCTTCCAGCGGCAGCGCCTGGCGCAGTTCGAAGCGCTTGCTGCCAGCCAGCGGCGGAGTGGCGGGAAGGGTAAGGCAATAACCCGCCATCGCCAGTGACAGCCCGGCCGCCAGGTACAGCGGCGATGCGGTGGCCTCCACGCCGGCCGCGCCGACAACCAGGCCCACCACGATCCAGCCGATCGAGCCGAACACGCGGATGGCGCCGAACTCCTCGCGCGGATCATCGATGTGCCGCATCGCCAGCGAGGTCGTCAACGCCAGCGTCGGCATATAGCAGAGGCTGTAGAGCAGCAGCGTGGCGTAGATCAGGCCGAACGCCTGCTGCTGCGCCGCGAACACCAGCAGCGCGGCACCCAGCACGTGCAGCGCGACAAGCACGCGGCGTGTATCGAACCAGCGGTCCGCCAGCAGGCCGGCGAACAGTGGCGAGATCATCGCGCCGATCGCCGTGGTGCCGGCGATGGCGCCGATCTCCTGGCCGCTGAAATGCAACGTCCGGCCCAGCCACGTACCCACGGTGACGTACCACGCACCCCAGATCGCGTATTGGAAAAGCATCATCAAGCGAAGGCGCCACTTCATTTCCGTACTCCCCTTTTGCGTGGTGGTTCGCGGTCGTCTTCCACGTTTTGCCATGCGCCGCCCGCGGCGTGGCTCTTGAGCATGGCGTCGATCACCAGGGCGTTGCGGTAACCGTCGGCGAAGGTCGGCAGCGCAGCCGGTTTCGTCGGCGGCGTGCCGCCCTTGCGGATCCAGGCGTAGGCATCGGCGATCAGGTTGCGGAAGGCGTCGCTCCAGGCTTCCGGATGGCCTGCGGGCAAGTGTGCATAGCCGCGCGCGGCGGGATCGAGCAGGGCGGGGTCACGCGACAGCACGGCATTCGCCTGTGCGTGGTGGCCGATCCACAGTTCGTTGGGGTTTTCCTGGCGCCATGCCAGCGAGGCGAGGCGGCCATTCACTTCCAGCCGAAGATCGTTCTTGTGGCCGGGCAGTACCTGGCCCACGGTGACGCAGCCGCGGGCGCCGTTGTCGAAACGCAGCAGCACGCTGGCCGTGTCCTCGCTGGTGATCTTCACCTCGCGCCGCGGTGCCGCCTTTGCCTTGGCGAAAGCACGCGTCGGCGCCGCTGCCACGTGGCGCACCGGCACCGCCGTGTAGAGGTCGGCCAGCACGGCGGTGATGCGCGCGCCAGTGACATGCTCGGCCAGGTCGCACCAGTGCGAGCCGATGTCGCCCAGCGCGGAGCTGGCGCCGCCGCGCTTGGGATCGAGGCGCCACGAATAGGTCTTGTCGTCGGTCAGCCAGTCCTGCAGGTAGCAGCCGTGCACGAATACCGGTGCGCCCAATTTGCCCTTGGCGATCATGGCGCGCGCCTGCTGCACCAGCGCATGGCTGCGGTAGTTGAACGTCACCACGTGCGCCACGCCCGCGTCGCGCGCGGCCTCGTGCAGTTCGCGGCTCTCCTGCAGGTTGCTGGCCAGCGGCTTGTCGGAGATCACATGCTTGCCGGCGCGCAATGCCGCCAGCGAAATCTCCCGATGCAGGTGATTGGGCGTGGTGTTGTGGACCACCTGCACGGCCGGGTCGGCCAGCAGTTCGCGATAGTCCGCGTAAGCACGTCCAACGCCAAGCTCGCGCGCCCGCTTCTGCGCGGAAGCCAGGCTGGAGCCGGCAATGCCCACGACCTCGACATTGCCCAGCCGGCGCACCGCATCGATGTGATGCGCGGCGATGAAGCCCGGCCCGACCAAGGCCATACCGAGGGTCTTCATGCGGTTCCCTCCCGGCGCTGCGCGTCGTTTGCGCCTGCCGTTGCGTGGGTGCCGCTCGATACGGACTGGCTTGCCATCTCCCCTCCGGCGGCATGGCTGCCGCATGCGATGTATTCGATTACATGACTGCGGGAAACGACGGATCCACCCGGCTTCCCGCGGCCGGCATTGCAAGACGAATATGCAAAAAACGTCGGAATACGTGGCAAGCTGTGTAGCAGATGCGCAAATGCCCGCGCAACTGTTCGATGTAATCCATTACATTGCGTTGCACAAAAATCGCTGCGGACAGGTTGGGAAGCGCCCCGCACGGCGCGTTGATTGGCCGGGCGGGTGCTATCGTGCGGTGCAGCGTCGACGAGGAGGCGGTAGACCGTGAGTTCGGAAGGATCCAGAGGCAAGCGACCCACCGCCAGCGCAACGCGCGCGGTCACGGCGCCCGCGCGGGTGAGGACGATCAAGGAGATCGCCGCCATCGCCAATGTTTCGGTGGCGACCGTATCGCGCGCGCTGCAGCGGCCCGAGGTCGTCAGCGAGGCCACGCGCCTGCGCATCCAGGAGGTGGTCAAGCGGCTCGGCTACACACCCAACGCGTTGGCGCGCAATCTGCGCACGGCGCGAACGCGCCTCATCGTGGCGTTGCTGCCGGACATCGCCAATCCCTTTTTCTCCGAGGTGATCCGCGGCATCGAGCAGGTGGCGCACGAGAGCGGCTACTCGGTACTGCTGGGCGAAACCCAGAGCAGCCTGGTGCGTGAGCAGGCATATGCCGACATGGTCGCCGCGCGCCAGGCCGACGGCATCATCACCATGTCCCACCGCGTGCCGAAGATCCCGATGCCGGGTCGGCTGCCGGTGGTCAACGCCTGCGAATACGTGAAGGACAAGCAGATTTCCAGCGTCTACGTGGACAACGTCGCCGCCGCGGGCGCCGCCGTCGATTACCTGGTGATGCTGGGCCACCGCGAGATCGCCTTCGTCGCCGGCCCGCCATCGAGCCCGATCTGCGTGGATCGCGAAAAGGGCTACCGGCTGGCGTTGCAGCGGGCGAAGCTCGCCGCCGACCCCGCGTTGATGGTCAGCGGCGATTTTTCAATCGAGGCGGGCGAGCGCGCCGTCGAGCTGCTGCTGTCGCAAGGGCAGGCGTTCAGCGCGGTGTTCTGCTCCAACGACGAAATGGCGATCGGCGCCCTGCGCGCGTTGAGTTCGCATGGATTGCGCGTGCCGGACGACGTTTCGGTGGTGGGTTTCGACGACATCCGTTTCGCGCGCTACACCTCGCCCGCGCTGACCACCGTGGCCCAACCCAAGAATGCGCTGGGGCGTGAGGCCATGGCCATGCTGATCGAGCTGCTTGCGGATCCCGAAGTGCCACCGCGCAAGCGGGTGCTGTCGGCGGATCTGGTGGTGCGCGGTTCGACGGCACCGCCGTCGTCGCGAAAGCGGAAGTGAAAGTCGCGGCGCGTTTCACTTCTCGTCGCCGCGCACCTTGCGTGGCTGATCAAGGCGAAGATGCAACTGCCCCATGATATTGCCCAGCAGGGTGGGCAGGCCGAAGTGGACCACGTAGTCGCCGAACCCGGCGTCGCCATTGAACACCAGGTACAGCACCTCCACCGAGCCCACGATGATGTGGGTGAATCCACCGAGCGCGATCAGGTAGGTGGTGAGCACGATGACGGTGATTCGCACCTGCTCGGCGGCGGGCACCAGCCACACCATGGTGGCGATGAGCCAGCCGGCCAGGATGCCTTTGGTGAACATCATCCGGATGCGTCATCAGCGGCAGTACCGCGGTCATCGTGTTCTCGGTGAACAGCTGCTGCCGCGCCAGGATCACCACCAGAAAGCCGAATGGATAGCCCGGGCCTTCGATCAGAAAGGCGCCGGGCGCACCGCCGAGATAGCGGTGCAGCAGGCCGCGGGCCAGCATGGAAAAGCCCATCGACAAACCCGCCGCCAGCGCCGACCAGCCCAGTGCTGGAATGCTGCGGCCCAGTTCCTCCTTGCCCTGCAGCCGGATGGTTTCGTGCAGCACGGCGGCGCGCGGCGGCTGCTTTTCCTCCACGTCGTGCTTTTCTTCGGTGGAAAGCGAGAAGCCCCTTCTTTCTCGCCAGCGGTCTGACGATCGTCCGGCGCGGCATCGGTGGCGAGTCGATGCTTGTTGTCGTTCAAGGCGCGCTCCGTGGGGGACGGCGCTCAATCGGCCCTGGTTCGAGCCGGTGTTACGCGCCACACCGTGTTGCCGACGTCATCGGCCACCAGCAGGGCGCCTTTCGCATCCATCGCCACGCCCACCGGCCGGCCGCGCGCGCGGCCTTCGTTGTCGAGAAATCCCGTCAACACGTCCTGCGCCGGGCCGGCGGGCTCGCCGTTGGCGAACGGCACGAAGATCACCTTGTAGCCGCTGCGCGGCCGGCGGTTCCACGAGCCGTGCTGGCCCACGAAGGCGCCGTTGCGGTAGCCCGCACCGAGCAACTGGCCGCGGTAGAACACCAGGCCCAGCGAGGCGGTGTGCGGACCCAGCGCGTAGTCGGGCACGAGCGCCGAAGCCACCAGCGCGGGGTTCTGCGGCTTCACCCGCGTATCGACGTGCTGGCCGTAGTAGCTGAAGGGCCAGCCGTAGAAGCCGCCTTCCTTCACCGAGGTCATGTAATCGGGCACCAGGTCGCTGCCCAGTTCATCGCGTTCGTTGACCGCCGTCCACAGCGCTCCGCTTTGCGGCTGCCAATCCATGCCGTTGGGATTGCGCAGGCCCGTGGCGAACGCGCGTGCCTTGCCACTGGCAATGTCCACTTCGAGGATGCGTGCGCGATCCGTTTCCACGGCCAGGCCGTTCTCGCCCACGTTGCTGTTGGAACCCACGGTGACGTAGAGCTTGCGGCCGTCCTGGCTGGCGATGACGTTCTTGGTCCAGTGATGATTGATGGCGCCGGCGGGGAGATCGATCACCTTGCGGCCCGGCGCCGCGATGCTTGTTTCATCGGCGCGGTACGGAAAGGCCAGCAACGCGTCGGTGTCGGCCACGTAGAAGGTGTCGCCCACCAGCGCCATGCCGAACGGGGAGTTGAGATGCTGCAGGAAGACGCTGCGCGTCTCGGCGACGCCATCACCATCGGCGTCGCGCAGCAGGGTGATGCGGTTGGCGCTGGGTACGCCGGCGCCGGCGTTGGCCATGATCAGCCTGGCGATCCAGCCCTTGATGCCCTTGCTGTCGTCGGGTTTTGGCGGGGCGTTGGTTTCCGCCACCAGCACGTCGCCGTTGGGCAGCGTGTACAACCAGCGGGGATGGTCCAGGTCGCGGGCAAACGCGTGGACGGCCAGGCCCGGCGCGGCGGTGGGGTGATCATGGGTGGACCAGCCAATCGCCTTGGCGGTGTTGGCGGTGGGGATCAGGGTTTTGTGCGGTGGCGGCAGTTGCGGGTTCGGGCCCATGCCTTGGCGCACGGTCAGCTTGGCCGTCTCGCCGCAGCTGGTGAGGGCGAGTGGGGCGAGGGCAATGAAGGCTATGGCGAATGCGTGACGCATGGCATCGCTCCGGGGAACGTAAAGCGCAGTGCATACCGTGGGTAGGGAAGCGGGTGTGAACAGCGGGTCGCCAAGAGCACCCTCATCCGCCCTTCGGGCACCTTCTCCCGCAAGCGGGAGAAGGGAGCATTTCGACTTTACCAATCAGTGGGATGGTAGTCCTTCAGGAACTGGCCCCACACGTGCTCGCCGGTGTTGATGCCGTGGATGATCGGGTCGACGATGCGGGCGGCGCCGTCGACGATGTCCAGCGGCGGGTGGAAGCGTTCTTCCAGCACTTTCTTTGCGGCCAGTTCGGCCGGATCCTCGTCGGTCACCCAGCCGGTGTCCACGGAATTCATGTGGATGCCGTCGTTGTGGTAATCGGTGGCGGCGGTGCGCGTCATCATGTTCAGCGCGGCCTTGGCCATGTTGGTGTGCGGATGACGGGTGGTCTTGAAGCTGCGGTAGAACTGGCCTTCCATCGCCGACACGTTGACGATGTGCTTGTCGCGCTCGGCCGTGCGCAGCATCAGCGGCTTCAGGCGCGCGTTGATGATGAATGGTGCGATGGCGTTCACCAGTTGCACTTCCAGCAATTCCACCGACGGCACCTCGGCCATCAGCAGCCGCCAGGAGTTGCGCTGGCGCAGGTCGATCTGCTGCAAATCCTGATCGAGCCGACCTTCGGGGAACAGGTGGCTCTGCGCCAGCAGTTCCTCGGGCAGCAGCGGCAGCTGCGACAGCTCGGCGGCGCGGGTGAGGCCGGGGACGGCGGTGTCGCGGCCCGTGCCTTGAGGCAGGATGTTCGAGCCACGCAGGCCTTCGTAATGTCCGACCAGCATGCGCACGTGCTCGGGCATGTCGTGCAGCGCGGCGGTTTCGCCTTCCATCATGTGCGCGTAGAAATCCGGCGGGCGGCGCACGGTCTGGCAGGCGTTGTTGATGATGAAATCCAGCCGCGGCCGGGTGGCCACCAGCTCCTGGCAGAACGCCTCCACGCTGGGCGTGTGGCGCAGGTCCAGGCCGTAGACCTGCAGGCGGTGGCCCCACTCGGCAAAGTCCGGCTCCGCCGCGTAGCGCGCTGCCGAATCGCGCGGGAAGCGCGTGGTGACGATCAGCTCGGCGCCGGCGCGCAACAGCTTCAGGCCGGCCTGGTAGCCGATCTTCACGCGACCGCCGGTGAGCAGTGCCACGCGTCCGTGCAGGTCGGCCAGCTCGGTGCGCTTGGCGTAGTTGAACGCGGCGCAGGTCGGGCACATCTGGTCGTAGAAGAAATGCAGGGTGGAGTATTTCTGCTTGCAAACGTAGCAGTGTTTCGGCTCGACCGATTCGCGCGGCTGCGCCGCATCGGCGTCGGGGTCGACGTCATGCGCGATGAAGCCCTCGGGCGCGAACACGTTGGGCGTGGTGAACACCGGCTTGCGCCGCAGCGCGCGGATACCGGTCTGGTTGAGCGCGCTGTCTTCGGCCTGCACCTTCGCCGCGTGGCGCGCCTTCTCCGCCGCCTTCAATTTCACCCGCCGCGCCGCCGGGTCGGGGTGGTAGACGTTGGCCACGGCCAGTTGCAGCCGCGCACGCTCGTCGGCGGGCAGGCGGTCCAGCAGCTGGCGGTCGGAGGCCAGCGCCTCCAGCAGCGCGGTGGTTTCGCGCAATTGCGCCAGCAGTGCGGACTCGGCGTCATCCTGCGCAGGCAGGGTGGGGTGGGCGTTCATCGAAAGGTCTACCGCTGTGAGGATGGATCGGCGCGACCCCGCAGGAGCGACTTCAGTCGCGACCCGCATCGGGCAGAAGCAACATCGCAAGTGCCGAAACCGCGTATTTTGCCTGCTTTCCCCCATCCCCGCCCGCCGTGCGCGTTTTCCCGCGCCGCGCTGGCGGCTGTGGACAGTAGAATGGCTGGCTGATCCCGATCGATTCCCATCACGCGCAACGGACGCGCCCCGCACCCGCCATTCAACAAGAAGCTTTCGCATGACCCGCAACCTCGCCGAATGGCTGGCCTATCAGGAACACGTCAACGTACACAGCATCGAGCTGGGCCTCGATCGGGTACGGCAGGTGTGGCAGCGGATGGGCGCGCCGGCGGTGGCGCGGCGTGTCATCACGGTGGGCGGCACCAATGGCAAGGGTTCCACCGTGGCCTTGCTGGAGGCGATGGCCCGAGCGGCGAGCTTGCGCACGGGCAGTTTCACCTCACCGCATCTGCTGCGCTACAACGAGCGGGTGCGGATCGACGGTGCCGAGGTGGACGACGCCGCGCTGGTGGCCTCGTTCGAACGCATCGAAGCGGCGCGCGCGGCCGGTGCCGATCCAGCCATTCCGCTGACTTATTTCGAATTCGGCACATTGGCCGCGCTGGATCTGTTTTCACGTGCGGGGCTGGATCTGGCCGTGCTGGAAGTGGGTCTGGGCGGGCGGCTGGATGCGGTAAACATCATCGATGCCGACGTGGCGGTGATCACCACGGTGGATCTGGACCACATGGACTGGCTGGGCCCCGACCGCGACAGCATCGGCCGCGAGAAGGCCGGCATCGCCCGCAACGGGCGGCCGGCGATCGTGGGGGAGCTGGATCCGCCAACCGGCTTGCTGCAGACGCTGGCGGCATGCGGCGCCAGGATCGAGCGGGCCGGCGTGGATTTTCACGCGCAGCGTCATGCCGGCGGTGGCTGGCGTTGGCAGCACCGCGACGGTGCCGACATGGAGCTGCCCGATCCGCGGCTGTCCGCGCCGGTGCAATACGCCAACGCGGCCGCCGCGATCGCGGCCCTGCACGCGCTGTGGTCGCTGGAGCCTGCGCTGTCGACGCACGACTGGCCCACTGCGATCGGTGCGGGCGCGATCGGCACAGGATTGCGTGCTGCCTCGCCATCGGCACGCCTGCAGCCGCTGGGCGGCGACCCGCCCGTGCTGGTGGACGTGGGCCACAACCCGCAAGCCGCGCGTGCGCTGGCGGACTGGCTGGACGCGCAACCGCCAGCACACGTGCACGCCGTGTACGGCGCATTGGGCGACAAGGATGTGGCCGGCGTCATCGGCGCACTGGGCAGGCGCATCGATCATTGGCATCTGGCCGGGCTGGAGCAGGTGAGTCCGCGTGGCCTGGCCGTGGATGCGCTCGCTGGAATCCTGCGGCAGACCCGGCCCGGCGCAACGTTCGACACCCACGCCGACGTGCCGGCCGCGCTCGCTGCGGCGCGCCGGACGGCGCAGGCCGGGGACCGCATCCTGGCTTTCGGCTCCTTCTTCGTGGCCAGCGCCGTGCTGGCGCAGATGGCGCTGGAGCCCACACCATCTGCCGCCGCGTGCACCGTGCCGGTTGGGACGGTTCCATGAGCAGGGACGCTGGCGGTTATAATCGCGTTCTGCCTGCCGCGAGCCGCCTTGGAGCGAAACCTTGAATACACGCCTGCTGGGTGCTGCCGTCCTGATCGCCTTGGCGGTTCTGTTCATTCCCATGTGGTTTTCCGGCAAGCCGCCGGCGGAAAGTGGCGACGCGGCGGTGAGCCTGGCGATTCCACCGGCGCCGGATCGCGACCTGCAGACGCGCACCATGGATTTGTCCACCAGCGGCACGGCGCCGACGCAGGCACAGGCGCCGGTCTCCGGTGACCAACTGGCCACCGTGAACATCGGCTCCAACCGTCCGCTGGATGTGGAGACCGATCCCCGCGCCGGCAAGGCGCACGAGTCCACCACGGTCACCACGGGAACGGGCACATCCACCGCCGAGCCGGTGATCCCGATGCAGGCCGCGACGCGCAACGAAACACCGGCACCCGCTGCCGCCGAGCCCGTCGCGACCAAGCCGGCGGCTCCCGCCAAGACCGAAGCCAGGCCCGAACCCGCCCCGGCCCCGGTTCCCAAGCCCGCACCCAAACCCGCCGAGCCTGCTCCCCACGTGGCCGACGCCGGCGGGCAGGGCAGCTACATGATCAACCTCAGTGCCTACGCCAGCGCCTCCGGCGCGGCCGCCTTGCAGCAGAAGGTGCGCGCCCTGGGTTACCCGGTCAGCAGCCATCCGATCACCCAGGCGGGGCAGCGCCGGACCAAGGTCGTCGCCGGCCCGTTTGCCACCCGCACGGCGGCTGAGGCCGCACGGCTGAAAATCACCCACAGCATCTCCGGCGTGCCGGCGACGGTGGAACACAGCGACGCGCAAGCCAGTTCGGCCAGCCCGACCACATCCGCACATACCGCCAGCGCCAGCGCCAGCAGGGCCGGTGGCTGGGCGGTGCAACTGGCTGCGGTGAGCGGCCAGGCTGACGCCAATGCACTGCGCGACAAGTTGCGGGCGGCGGGTTTCGACGGCTTTGTCGATTCGGTCAACGTGGGCGGCAAGCAATTGTGGCGGGTGCGCGCCGGTCCGCAGACGCAGCGCGCGGATGCGCAGCGCGTGCATGACCAGATCAAGGCAGGCCATCGCCCGGTAGAAGTGATGCAGTTGCAGCTCCTCGATCCCGGCGATCCGGTAGTCGGCCACCCATTTCTCGCAGCTGCGATCCGAGCCCGATACGAACAGCCGATGCAGGACGCTGGCGAAGACGGCGCGCTCGACGGCAAACTCAAAACCGCGCTCCGTGAGCAGCTGGCCCAGCACCTCGGCAATGCCGAGCCATTCCCAGAGCCGCCCGAACAGCAGCGGCCCGCCAATGCGGGTACAGGCGATACGGCCCGCCTCCATGTCGGACAGGATGATCGCACGATCGCAATGCCGCACCAGTGACGCGGCTAGACGCTGCAGTTCGCCACTCGCCAATAGCACGTCCTTGCGGCCGAGCGCGCGGATGATGCGCTGGCGGACACGGCCGCCTTCGC
>DATJCF010000188.1:0-8035 GCA_035514935.1 Rhodanobacter sp.
GCGCATGTCCTGCTCGTGATGCATCGCGATGATCACCGAGCCGGCGCCCAGGAACAGCAGCGCCTTGAAGAACGCATGCGTCATCAGGTGGAACACCGCGCCCGAATACATCGACACGCCCAGCGCCACCGTCATGTAGCCCAGCTGCGACAGCGTGGAATACGCGATCACCCGCTTGATGTCGTTCTGCACGATACCGATCAGGCCGGTGAACAGCGCCGTGGTCGCACCGATGACCAGCACGAAGCTCAGCGCGGTGGACGACAGCTCGAACAGCGGCGACATGCGCGACACCATGAAGATGCCGGCGGTCACCATCGTGGCCGCGTGGATCAGGGCGGAGATCGGCGTGGGGCCTTCCATCGAATCGGGCAGCCACACGTGCAATGGCACCTGCGCCGATTTGCCCATGGCGCCGATGAACAGGCAGATGCAGATCACCGTGGCGGCGTCCCACTGCGTACCGGCCGTGATCTGCAGCGTGCGGCCGACCAGGGAAGGCGCGTTGGCGAACGCGGTGGCGTAATCCAGCGTGCCCAGGAAATACAGCACTGCGGCGATGCCGAGCAGGAAACCGAAGTCGCCCACGCGGTTGACCATGAATGCCTTCAGGTTCGCGAAGATCGCGGTGGGACGCTTGTACCAGAAGCCGATCAGCAGGTACGACACCAGGCCCACCGCTTCCCAGCCGAAGAACAGCTGCATGAAGTTGTTGCTCATCACCAGCATGAACATCGAGAAGGTGAACAGCGAGATGTAGCTGAAGAAGCGCGTGTAGCCCGGGTCATCGCGCATGTAGCCGATGGTGTACACGTGCACCAGCAACGACACGAAGCTCACCACCACCAGCATCATCGCGGTGAGGCGGTCGACCATGAAACCGACGCTGGCGTTGAAGTGGCCGATCTGGAACCAGGTGTAGATGTTCTGGTTGTATTCGGCCGCGCCGCCCACGGTCAGCTGGTAAAGCACCAGGAACGACAGCGCGCAGGACACCGCCACGCCGAGGACGGTGACGCTGTGTGCGCCGACACGGCCGATGAAGCGCGCCAGGAAGCCGGCCAGCAGGCAGCCCACCAGCGGCGCCAGCGCGATGATCAGCAGGATGTGTGTGGATATCGCCATTTTTCTTCCATTGCTTCGTACCAGAAGTTTTTTGCAGGAAACCGTCCATGGTGCCTGGCGCCGGCCCGGGCATCCATGCCCGGTCGTTCGGATCGGCGCGACATGCCACTGGCATGTCGCAAACGCCGATCCTTACCCCTTCATGCTGTCAATGTCGGCGATATTGATCGTGCTGCGGTTGCGGAACAGCAACACCAGGATCGCCAGGCCGATGGCAGCTTCCGCCGCAGCCACGGTGAGAATGAAAAACACGAACACCTGCCCCGAGACGTCGCCCAGAAACCGCGAGAACGCCACGAAGTTCATGTTCACGGCCAGCAGCATCAGCTCGATCGACATCAACAGCACGATCACGTTCTTGCGGTTGATGAACAGGCCGGCGACGGCGATGCAGAACAGCACCGCGCCCAGCACGATGTAGTGCGCGAGCGAAATCATGACTGCGGCTCCTGGCTGGCGGTCGGCTCGTCCGGACGGACGGCGGCCATCTTCACGATGCGCACGCGGTTGCGCGGATCGACCTTGACCTGCTGGCTCGGCGTCTCGTAGCGCGCATCGCGCCGCTCGCGCAGCGTCAGCGCCACGGCAGCGACCACGCCCACGGTGAGGATCAGCGCGGCGATCTCAAACGGCAGCAGGAACGTGGTGTACAGGGCGTGGCCCAGCCACTCCGTGTTTGACATGCCTGCCGCCACTGCCGGGTTTTCCCCCAGCACATGGGCGTTCATCGCACGCACGCCGACCAGCCCAAGCATTTCCGCCAGCATCACCACCGCCACGATCAGGCCGACGGGGAGAAACTTGACGAAGCCTTCGCGCATTTTTTCCTGATCGATGTCCAGCATCATCACCACGAACAGGAACAGCACCATCACCGCGCCGACGTAGACCACGATCAGTGCCAGCGCCAGAAACTCGGCCTCCAGCAGCAGCCACAGGCAGGCGGCACTGAAGAACGTGAGCACCAGCGCGAGCACGGCATGCACGGTGTTCTTCAGCGAGATCACCGACAGCGCCGCGGCCACGGTGACGAAGCTGAAGGCGTAAAAACAGATGAGTTGCAGCGTTTGGGGATTCATCAAAAGGCCTCAGCGGTACGCCGCGTCTTGCGCGCGATCGGCGGCAATCTGCTGTTCAAAGCGGTCGCCGATGGCAAGCAACTGCTGCTTGTTCACCACGTTCTCGCCGCGATTCTCGAAGTGGTACTCGTGGATCGAGGTTTCGACGATGGAATCCACCGGGCAGCTTTCCTCGCAGAAACCGCAATAGATGCACTTGAACAGGTCGATGTCGTAACGCGTGGTGCGGCGTTGCCCGTCGCTCTCGCGCGGCGCCGAGTCGATGGTGATCGCCAACGCCGGGCACACCGCCTCGCACAACTTGCAGGCAATGCAGCGCTCCTCACCGTTCGCGTAGCGACGCAACGCGTGCAGGCCGCGGAAACGGTTCGACTTCGGGATGTGCTCCATCGGGTAGCGCACGGTGTACTTCGGCTTGAACATGTAGCGCATGGTCAGGCCCATGCCCTGGAACAGCTCGATCAGCAGCAGGCTCTTGAAAAAACGGATCATCGTATTCACGGCTTACGCTCCCATCCCGACGGTGACCACGTCGAAATACTTCAGGCATCCGGCCACCATCACCCAGACGATCGCGATCGGGATCAGCACCTTCCAGCCCAGCCGCATGATCTGGTCATAGCGATAGCGCGGGAACGTGGCGCGGAACCAAAGGAACAGGAAGCTCATCAGGAAGGCCTTGATGAACAGCCAGATGAAGCCGCCGTGCCCGATGAAACCCCACGACGCCGGGAACGGTGACAGCCAGCCACCCAGGAACAGGATCGAGGCCAGGAAGCTGATCAGGATCATGTTGGCGTATTCGGCCAGGAAGAAGATCGCGAACGCCGACCCGGAATACTCCACATGGAAACCGGCCACGATCTCCGACTCGCCCTCGGCCATGTCGAATGGCGCGCGATTGGTCTCGGCCACGCCGGAGATGAAATAGATCACGAACACCGGCAGCAGTGGCCACATGAACCACTCGAGGATGCCCTTGCTGCCGGCCTGCGCGTTAACGATCTCTGTCAAGTTGAGGCTGCCGGCCAGCACCAACACGCAGACCAGGCACAGCCCCATCGCCAGCTCATAGGAAATCACCTGCGCGGCCGAACGCATTGCACCCAGCAACGCGTAGCGGGAGTTGGACGCCCAGCCCGCGATGATGATGCCGTACACGCCCATCGAGGTCATCGCCAGCAGGTACAGGATGCCGGCGTTCGCGTTGGACAGCACCATCTGGCCGCTGAACGGAATGACCGCCCACGCGGCCAGCGCCGGTATCAGCGCCAGCAATGGCGCCATGAAGTACAGGAAGCGATTGGCCTTGGTTGGCAGGATCACTTCCTTGATCAGCAACTTCACCACGTCGGCGAAGGCCTGCAGGATGCCGAAAGGACCGATCTTGTTCGGCCCCAGGCGCACGTGCATCCAGCCGATGACCTTGCGCTCCCAGTACACGAACATGGCCACCGCGATCACCAGCGGCAGCACGATACACAGGATGTAGATCACCGGCCACAAGACCTGGTTGATGAGTTGATCAGCCATGATGCTCAAGCCTTGCTCAAGGTGATGGTCGCGCCATACGGCGGCAACGTGGCAGTGAGGTCCTGTGCCGCCTCGATCCAGGTGGCCCCGTCGGGAACCGCCACATCGATCCGCAACGGCAGCGACGCCGCGCCGACGCGAACCTGCTCGCCATCGGCAAGGCCCAGCCGCGCCGCCTCATTCGCGTTGACCCGAACGGCGGGCGCCCGGTTGAGCGGATGCGCGTTCAGTGCCGTCGCACGACGCAACACGGCATCGCTGCGATAGATGGGCCAGGTGGCGACGCGGGCCAGTCCCGCCGGCGCGCTGGCGCGCGATGCCATGCCATCGCGCGCGACTACCGCACGATCGGTGATGCCGTTGCGCAGGCCGGCGATATCGTCGAACTCGAAACCGGCCAGCTGCAGCGAGCCGCCCAGCGCACGCAATACCTTCCAGCCCGGTCGCGCCTGCCCCGGCGCCTTGGAGCCGGCGATCACACCTTGGGCCAGGCCGTCGACATTGACCAGGGTGGCATCGATTTCGGGCAGCAGGGCGATCGGCAGAATCACGTCCGCCACCTCGCGCAGCGCGTCGCTGGCAAAGGCGCTGAACGCCACCACCTGCTCCGCCCCACGCAACGCCTTCAGCGTGGCGGCGCCGTCCGCGAAATCGTGCGGCGGCTCGACGCCGTACAGCAGATAGCTCTTGCGCGGCTGCGCCAGCATCGCCTGCGCATCCAGCCCGCCATTGCCCGGCACCACGCCGAGGCGTGCCAGGCCGACGGCATTGGCGCCGACCGGCAGCTCGTTGTAGCCCGCACCGGTGGCGTCGGCGATGAAGCGTGCAATGGCGCGCAACCACGACGCCTGCGGATGGGTTACCGCCGCTTCGCCCAGGATCACCACGGCCGCGCCCGACTTCAGCGCCGCCACGGCTTCGCTGTCGCCCTGGTCGCTGGTCGCGCCGTTGATCGCGTCGGCCAGCGGCGCGGGTGCCGAAGCGCCCGCGCTCACGGCGGCTTTGGCCAGGGCCAGCAAGGCACCGACCAGTTCGTGCGGCGCGGCGATCGCCTCACCGGCCAGCTGGTAATTGACATCGAAATGCACCGGGTTGACCGCGTAAACCCGCGCGCCCTTCTTCACGGCCTGGTGCAGGCGGTGATTGAGCAACGGCAATTCGAGACGCAGGTCGGAACCGACCAGCAAGGCGGCCTTGAGCTGATCCACCTGAGCCACCGGCGTACCGAAGGTGGTGGCCACGGCGTTGTCGGCGAAATCCAGCTGACGCAGGCGGTGATCGACGTGGGCGCTGCCCAGTCCTCGCGCCAGGCGCATCAGCAGGTCACCCTCTTCATTCGAGGTGGCCGGATGCACCAGCACGCCGAGCTCGCTGCCGGGCGACTTCTTCAGCGCCTCACCGGCAAACGACAGTGCGTCTTCCCAACTGGTCTCCTGCCACTGGCCGTCGCGCTTCACCTGGGGTGCAATGGCGCGGTCGGCGGCCGTCAGGCCCTGGTGGCTGTAGCGATCGCGATCGGACAGCCAGCATTCGTTGACCGCCTCGTTGTCGCGCGGCACGGTGCGCAGCACTTCGCCGCGGCGCGTATGCAGCCACAGGTTGGAACCCAGCGCATCGTGGTAGCCGATGGACGGCCGGGCAATCAATTCCCACGCACGCGCCTTGAACTGGAACACCTTGTCGGTCAGCGCACCCACCGGGCACAGGTCGATGATGTTGCCGGACAGTTCGGTTTCCACCGTCTTGCCGATATAGGTCCCGATCTGCAGGTTCTCGCCGCGGTTCATGCCGCCGAGTTCGAACGTGCCGGCGATCTCGCTGGTGAAACGCACGCAGCGTGTGCAGTGGATGCAGCGCGTCATCTCGGTGGCGACCAGCGGCCCGATGTTCTCGTCGGCCACGGTGCGCTTGCGCTCGGTGAAGCGCGACACGCTGCGGCCGAAACCCAGCGCCACGTCCTGCAGTTCGCATTCGCCGCCCTGGTCGCAGATCGGGCAGTCCAGCGGATGGTTGATCAGCAGGAATTCCATCACGTCGCGCTGGTACTGCAGCGCAAGCTTGGAGCGCGTCTGCACTTTCATGCCGTCGGTGACCGGCGTGGCGCATGCCGGCAGGCCCTTGGGCACCGGGCGGCCGCCCATCTCCACCTCGACCATGCACATGCGGCAGTTCGCCGCGATCGGCAGCTTGCGGTGATAGCAGAAGCGCGGAATCGTGATGCCGACCGTATCCGCCGCCTCGATGATCATGGCGTTCTTGCGGATCTGGACCGGCTTGCCGTCAATCTCGATGTTGACCAGATCGGGCGCGTTGTTGGTTGGCTGCGCACTCATGCCGTCACTTCCTCGCGAGAATCCACTATCGAGTGACCGTGCTGCACGAAGTACTCGAATTCGTTCCAGAAGCGGTTCAGGAAACCCTGCACCGGCCAGGCGGCCGCCTCACCGAACGCGCAGATGGTGTGACCTTCGATCTGGCCGGCGATGGCCTTCAGGCGATGCAGGTCCTCTTCCGTTCCCTTGCCTTCGACGATGCGGGTCAGCACGCGATGCATCCAGCCGGTGCCCTCGCGGCACGGCGTGCACTGGCCGCAGGACTCCGCCTTGTAGAAGCGCGAGATGCGGTGACAGACCCTGACCATGCAGGTGGTTTCGTCCATCACGATGACCGCACCGGAGCCCAGACCCGAGCCGGCTTTCTGCAGGCAGTCATAGTCCATCGTGCTTTCGAGCATGATGTCGGCCGGCAGCACCTTCATCGACGAACCACCCGGAATCACCGCTTTCAACTTGTGCCCGTTGCGCACGCCGCCAGCCATTTCCAGCAGATCCTTGAACGACGTACCCAGACGGATTTCATAGTTGCCCGGCTGGTTCACGTGACCGGACACCGAAAAGATCTTCGGACCGCCATTGTTCGGCTTGCCCAGATTGAGGAACCAGTCCGCGCCGTTGCGGATGATGGCCGGCACCGAGGCGTAGGTCTCGGTGTTATTGATCGTGGTCGGCTTGCCATACAGGCCGAAATTGGCCGGGAACGGCGGCTTGAAGCGCGGCATGCCCTTCTTGCCTTCCAGCGACTCCATCATCGCGGTCTCTTCGCCGCAGATGTAGGCGCCAGCGCCCAGGGCGGCATGGATGTCGACGTCGAGGCCCGTGCCCTGCACGTTCTTGCCCAGCAGGCCGGCGGCATACGCCTCGGCCAGCGCGGCTTCGAAGTGCTCGAACGGCTCGTGGTGGAACTCGCCGCGCAGGTAGTTGTAGGCCACCGTGGTGCCGGTGCAATAGCAGGCAATGGCCAGGCCCTCGATCACCGCATGCGGGTTGTAGCGCAGGATGTCGCGGTCCTTGGCCGTGCCCGGCTCGGACTCGTCCGAGTTGCACAGGATGTACTTCTGCATGTCGCCCTTGGGCATGAAGGACCACTTCAGGCCGGTCGGGAAGCCCGCGCCGCCACGGCCGCGCAGGCTGCTTTTCTTGATCTCCTCGATCAGCGACGCCGGGTCCGGCTTTTCGGCCAGGATCTTGCGCCAGGCCTTGTAGCCATCGACCTGCTCATAGCTGGCCATCGCCCACGGCTTGTCGAAATGCAAGGTGGTGTAGACGACCTGGTGTTCCTGCGGTGCGGGTCCGACAGCCATCAGTGATTCTCCCCTGCGCCATGCCCGTGTACGGGCCCGTCGACGCTCAGACCATCGAGGATGGCATCCAGCTTCTCGATGGTGAGGTGTTCGTGGTAATGACCGTTGACCGTGGCCGCCGGCGCGTAAACGCAGGCCGCGATGCATTCTTCTTCGTTCTTGAGGTACACGCGTCCATCCGCGGTGCTTTCGCCAAGCTTGATGCCGAGCTTCTGTTCGCAATGGCGCACCAGGTCTTCGGCGCCATTCAGCCAGCACGAAATATTGGTGCAGATTGCCACGTTGTTGCGCGCCACCGGCCTGGTTTCCAGCATCGAATAGAAGCTGGCGACCTCGTAGGCCCAGATCGCGGGCACTTCAAGGTACTTCGCTACTGCCGTAATCAGCTCATCGGTGAGGAAGCCCTTGTTCTGCTCCTGCGCGCCGAACAGCGCCTGGATCAGCGCCGAGCGCTTGCGGTCAGGCGGGAACTTGGCCACCCACTTGTCGATGTGGTGGCGGGTTTGCTCGGTCAGTACGACCGTCGGATCGACGTGCCTGACCTGCTCGAAATGTCCGGTGGCTTTCATGCGTTGAACTCCGGGATTCGGGATTCGGGATTGGGGATTCGCAAAGAACCCATCCCGCTGCCGGCGAACCTCGATTCGGTGTGAAATTT
>DATJCF010000189.1:0-12719 GCA_035514935.1 Rhodanobacter sp.
CATCCCCTTCGAGTTTCGCTGTCTCGGGCCGGACACGCCGCAGCATGCGGCCGAGTGGTTGCGCCGCTGGCCGCTGGGCAAGTTTCCCCTGCTGGTGGATGGCGAGCGCAGCGTGGTCGAGACGACGATCATCATCGAGTACCTGCAGCTTGCGCATCCCGGGCCGGTTCGCCTGTTGCCCGCGGATTCGATGGCCGCGCTGGACGTACGCTTTCTCGATCGCTTCTTCGACCTGCACGTGATGCAGTGGGTGCAGCACGCGGTGAATGGCGCGCTGACGGGTGACGCCGTGAAGAGCGAGGAAGGGCTTGCGCTTGCGGCGAAGAAGCTGGATCTCGCTTATGCGTGGCTGGAAAGGCAGCTGGCAGGCAGGACCTGGGCCGCCGGCGAGGCGTTCACACTGGCCGATTGCGCGGCGGCGCCCGCGTTGTTCTACGCGGACTGGACGCAGCAGATTCCGGAGACCTGCCCGGTGCTGCATGCCTACCGCGCGCGCTTGCTGGCCCGCCCCTCTTTTGCCCGCGCCGTGGACGAAGCGAGGGAGTTCCGGGTGCTTTTTCCGCTGGGGGCGCCGGATCGCGATTGAGCGGAGCCGGGCGGGTGATGACCCGCTGCGCATTCTTCATGTAGGCCGTGGGCGCGAAAGTCAGGCAGCGGCATCGCGCACAGGGTGCGCTCCTACGAGCTGCGGCGAATTGTCGGGCGGTCGGGTTTGCCGTTCTGCGCGACAATACGGTTTTGCCATTCCCCGCGGAGTCCCCATGACCACCACCTTGCGCATCGCCACCCGCAAAAGCGCGCTCGCCCTCTGGCAGGCGGAGCACGTGGCGGCCTTGCTGCGCGTGGCGCATCCGACGGTGGATGTGGTGCTGGTGCCGATGACGACGCGCGGCGACGAGATCCTGGACAAGCCGTTGGCCACGATCGGCGGCAAGGGCCTGTTCCTGAAGGAACTGGAAGTGGCGATGCTGGAAGGGCGCGCCGACCTCGCCGTGCATTCGCTGAAGGATGTGCCGGCGGACCTGGAGCCGGGCTTCACGTTGCCGGCGATCCTGCCGCGGGCGGATGCCGCCGATGCCTTTGTCAGCAACGATTACGCCGACCTCGCCGTGCTGCCGCAGGGCGCGCGGGTGGGCACGTCCTCGCTGCGGCGGCAGACCCAGTTGCGGGCGCTGCGGCCGGATCTGCAATTGCTCGACCTGCGCGGCAACGTGGGCACACGGCTGGGCAAGCTCGATAGCGGCAGCTACGACGCCATCGTGCTGGCGTGTGCGGGACTGGAGCGGCTGGGCCTGGCCTCGCGCATCCGCTCGCGGCTGGCCGCGCCGGACTGGCTGCCCGCGCCGGGGCAGGCGGCCATCGCGATCGAGGCGCGTGACGACAATCCGGTCGTATCGCAGCTGCTGGCGGCGCTGGACGATGCCGATACGCGCGTCACGGTCAGCGCGGAGCGGGCGATGAACCGCGCGCTGGGCGGCAGTTGCACGGTGCCGGTAGGCGCCTGGTGCGTGCTGGGCGAGTACGGCCTGCACCTGCGTGGCATGGTGGGCGATGTCAAGCATGGGCGATTGCTGCACGCTGAAGCCCGCGCGACCAGCGACCAGGCGCAAGCCTTGGGCGAACAGGTGGCCGAGGCGCTGTTGCAGCAGGGCGCCGGGGCGTTGCTGGGGTTGTGAGGTAGGGCAAAACCCCTTCCCAACCTTCCCCTGCGGGCAGGGGAGGGAGAAAAAGCGCTACCGCTCCAACGGCAACGGCCCTCCCGCTTGCGCGGAAGGGCCGTCGCGATACACGTGCGATCAGCTCAGAAGCTGTAGACCAGGTTGGTGGTGGTGAGCGTGTCGGTGTTCTTGGTGTCCGGCAGCACGTCGGTGTTGTGGCGTACCTGGAAGCCCACCTTCAACGCCAGCTTGCGCGTCATGCTGACGGCCAGCCCCGCATCGTTCTGCACGTAGGTGTTCTTCGAGCCTGCTTCGACCAGCAGCGTGTCATCGAAGGAGGTGTTGTCGGTGAGCTTGTATTTGTAGTTGACCAGTCCGCGACCGACCATTTCGCTCTCGGTTGGCTGGCGCACGGCCACGCTCTCGCTGTCGACGATGACGTAGGTGTCGGCCGGGCGGTAACGCTTGTAACCAGGACCGATTTCGAACGAGAGCTCGTTGCGCTCGTCTTTCAACGCGATGTAGCCGTAGCCGAGCGAGACGATGCCCTGCCACAGGTTGGCGCCGAAATCGTCGTGCTCGTAACGCGCCGCGCCCACGATGTAGCTGCGCGGATCAAGCTTGTAGCCCACCGACGCGCCGCCGTCGTAACGGTTGGCGGTGGTGTTGAATTGCTTGATCGTGTTGCCGGCTTCGTCCTCGATCGTCTGCTGGCTCTTCGAGCGCAGGCCGTCGACGAAGAAGCTGTTCTTCCACTGGTCGTTTTCCTGGTTCAGGCCGAGCTTGGCGTTGAGGTTCTCCGAACGCGAGTTGCCGGTGGAGGACGCGAAACCGAACTCGCCCGAACCGCTCCAGCCGCCGTTGTTGGGCGCGCTTTGCGCCTGCACGCCGAAACTGGCGCACGTCGCCAGCAGCGCGCTGGCCATCAAGATCTTTTTCATCCGGGGAGCGATCCATTTGTTAATTAAAAGTGAGTCACTACGATAACCGGCCGCATTGAACTTGCTATGAATGACGCCGGCAAACTCAGCGGAGGACGTCATTCCGGCGCACGGCGGCGAACTGGCGTTGTTCCAGCCAGCGCCCCAGCAGGCAACTGGGCGCCGCGACGACGGCGGCGGTCAGCAGCGGCGTGTGGATCCACATGGTCAACATGATCGCCAGCGCCGGGACGGCGTAGGCCAGCAACACCGACACCCACCGGGCCGAGCGCAATGCCGCGGTGCGCGCGGGGCGGCGACGCCCCAGCGATCGCCAGGCGCCGGCTTCCGTCACCCACGTCACCACCGCCAGTCCCAGCAACACCGCCAGCCATGGCATGCCCAGGAATGGCGAGCCCTGCTGGCCCTGCGCCACCGTGATGGCCCACAGGCACAAGCCACCGGCATAGCCGGCGAAAAGCACCCGGCGCAGCGGAAACTGCTGTGACGACGACGACGGCGCCGGCCGCAACCAGCGGCGGCGATGGTCGTAATGGTTGTAGGCGAGGCTGGCCAGGCTGCAAAGCGCCAGCGCCGCACCGGCCAGGCGCGTCGCCCAGAAATCGTTGTCACCCCGGGCCAGGCCGGCCACGGCAAGCATCGGCAGGTAGGTGACAAACGCCAGCAACGCCGCCCGCGTGGGTCGGCTGTCACGATACGGCTGCCAGCCATACCAGTCGTGCGCGGCACCGCGCCCCGGCAGGCAGGCCAGCACCAGGCCGAACCCGGCCAGCACCAGCCCGGCCGCCAGCGGCACCAACGTTCCGCTGCGGCCATCCGGCCGTCCCAATACCAACGCCATCCCCAGCCATGCCCACAAGCCGTAGCCGCTCGTGGCCAGCACGCGCCAGAACGGCGCCGCCACATGGGTGGCCGTCCGCACGGCTTGGCTGCCGTTCGCGTCGTTGGCCGGCGCGGCGCCGGGCGAGGAGGAGATCGGTGGCATGGACGAAAGTCGGTCAAGGCATCGATCCTTCAGGATACGGCATGCGCCCCGGTGTGTCCCGGTGTGTCCCGGCGACCGCATCACACACGCCACCCGTGCTACAACGCCTGCATTCCAACCCAGCCTGGACCCGCGTCATGGACCGCTACGAACGCATACTCACCCTGCATCGCATGCTGAAATCGGCGCATTACCCGATCCCGTTGCCACGCCTGCTGGGCGAACTGGAATGCTCCCGCGCCACGCTGTATCGCGACGTGGCGTTTCTGCGCGATGCGCTGGGCGCGCCGATCGAAAGCGCCGGCGGCGATTCGGCCGCGTTCCGCTACGCACTGGGCGAGGGCGAGCGTTTCGAACTGCCCGGCCTGTGGCTCACCTCCGACGAACTGGCTGCGCTGCTGGCCCTGAACGAGCTGATGGGCCGCAGCGGGCCGGGCGTGCTGGCCGGCGCGCTGGCACCGTTCAAGGCGCGCATCGAAGGGCTGCTCACCGACCAGGGCAGCGGCACCGCCCTGCCGCTGGAGCGCATCCGGGTGATCCCGTGGGGCGAGCGCCGGCTGGATCAGCAGGTGTTCCGCACCGTGGCCGGCGCCGTGTTGCGGCGGCGGCAACTGCGCTTCCGCTACCGCGCACGCACCACCAATGCCGACAGCCACCGCACCGTGTCGCCGCAGCGGCTGACCCACTACCGCGACAACTGGTACCTCGACGTGTGGGACCACGACCGCGAGGCACTGCGCAGCTTCGCCGTGGACCGCATCGCCGAAGCGCAGGCGCTGGAGCAGACGGCCATCGACGTCAGCGAAGGCGACCTCAACGACCTGCTCGCCTCCAGCTACGGCATCTTCGCCGGCAAGCCCAAAGCCTGGGCCACGCTGCGCTTCTCCGCCCACGCCGCCCGCTGGGTCGCCGACGAACATTGGCATTCGCAGCAAAAAGGCGAATGGCTGCCCGACGGCCGCTACGAACTGAAAGTGCCGTACTCCAACTCGAAGGAACTGCTGATGGACGTACTCAAATACGGCCCGGATGCCGAGGTAGTGGCACCGATGTCGCTGCGCGAGGAGATGAAGATCCTGCTGCAGCTGGCCCTGGGCGGGTACCAGTAGGACCGGGATTTGGGATTCGTAAGAGCGTGGGACCTGCGGTATCGCTGTTGCTTTGACGAATCCCCAATCCCGAATCCCGAATCCCCGCTCTCAAGGATTGAAAGGCCAGAACACCGGAATCAGCCACATCGACACCGCGCAGAAAATGGCGATCAGCGGGATGCCCACTTTCATGAAGTCGGTGAAGCGGTAGCCGCCGGCGTAATAGACCATGGTGTTGGTGGGGTAGCCGACCGGGGTGGCGAAGGAGGTGGCGGCGGCAAAGGCCACCGCCACCACGAACGGGCGTGGATCGGCGTGCACCGCGTGCGCCACGGTGATCGCAATGCCCACCATCAGCACCACCGACGGGTTGTGCCCCATCAGTTCGGTGAGCAGCGCGGTGAGCAGGTACACCATCAGCAGCGCGGCCAGCGGGCCGTGTCCGCCCACCAGTTCCATCGCGCCTTGCACCACCACGGTGGACAGCCCGGTGTTTTCGATCGCCAGCCCCAGCGGCAGGATCGCGCCCAGCAGCACGATGATCTTCCAGTCCATGCCTTCATAGACGTCTTTACGGCCAAAGCAGCCGGTGAGCGCCATTGCCACGGCGCCGCACATGGCGGCAATGGGGATCGGCAGCCAGTGCATGCCGGAGACCACCACCACGGCGGCCATGATCGCCGCCGCCACGATCGCCTTGCGCGACATGCCGCGGGCATCGTCGCGCTCGTTCAACACGATGAAGGTTTCGTCGCTGCGCAGCTTGGCCATCGCGTCTTCGTCCACCAGCACCAGCAACACGTCGCCGACGGCCAGGCGGGTGACGCTGAGCTTGTCGCGCAGCATTTCGCCGCGACGATGCAGCGCCAGCACCGTGGCGCGGTAGCGCCAGTCCAGGCCGATCTCGGCCAGGCGGCGATTCTCCACCGGACTGGCCGGCGCCACCATGATCTCGGCCAGCACGCGCGGCTGCTCGCCCTCTTTCGCGTAGCGTCGTTCGGGCGCGTTGTGCAGCTTGTTCTGGCGCTGGAATTCCTCGATCTTCTCCCAGTCGCCACGCACCAGCAGCACGTCGCCGGCCTGCAGCTTCTGCTCGCGCGGCGACCACATGCGCCGTTCGCCGCGCAGCAACTCCAGTGGATAGACGTTGAATTTCTCGCCCAGCCGCGCCTCGGCGATGGCCGTGCCCAGCAGCGGCGAATCCTCGCCCACTTCCAGCTCGGTGACGTATTTGCCGATGTCGCCGCCCTGCGGCAGGGACGCGTCGATGTGCCTGGGCAGCAAATGCCGGCCGATCACCATCAGGTAGGTGATGCCCACCACCGCCAATACCGCGCCCATCCTGGTGAACTCGAACACGCCGAACTCGGCCATGCCGTGCTTTTGCGCCAGGCTGTCGGCGAGCAGGTTGGACGAGGTGCCTATCAGCGTGCACACGCCACCCATCTGCGCGGCGTAGGCCATCGGCATCAGCACCCGCGCGGGCGAGGTGCCGGTGCGCTGGCATACACGCAGCGCCAGCGGCAGGAACGTGGCCACCAGCGCGATGTTCTTGACGAAGGCGCCCAGCGGTGCGATCGCCAGCATCATCGCCAGGGTCAGCAGCCATGGCTTGCGGATCTTCATCAGCAGGCGGGTCAACGGATCGAGCACGCCGGAGCGCTCGATGCCCAGGCTCAGCGCGAACATCGCCGCCACCGTCACCGTGGCCTCGTTGCTGAAGCCGGACAACGCCTGCACCGGCGTCACGATGCCCAGCACCACCAGCGATCCGAGCACCAGCAGCGCCACCAGATCGATGCGTACCTTCTCGCTTACGAACAGCGCCATCGCGCCCACGATGATCGCGACCGTGGCCCATGCCTGCCAACTCACCGGCGAACCCCCGCGCAGCACGGGCGCGATTTCGCGGCGCAAGACATCCGGCGCCCGACGATGGTGCGGGCGGTTGGTTTGTCGTCATTCACGCCCCGCATCATGGGACAAACACCTTGTCGGTTCCAGAATGCATGGACTTCAACACAGGCTGGTGCCAACGTATCGTGATGACCCGGACCCCTTCGACGAAGCCATGACCGACGCCTTGCCCACGCCCTCCACCGACCGCAAACCCACCATCGCGCTGGCGCTGGGTGCCGGTGGCGCGAAGGGCCTGGCGCATATCGGGGTGATCCGCGAAATCGAGGCGCAGGGCTTCGAGATCGTGGCCATCGCCGGCAGCTCGATGGGCGCGCTGATCGGCGGCATCCATGCGATGGGCAAGCTCGATGTGTACGCCGACTGGGTCAGCGCGCTGGCCAGGCTCGACGTGTTGCGGCTGGTGGACTGGACGTTCTCCGGCGGCGGCCTGATCAAGGGCGAGAAGATCATCGAGACGCTGCGCGCCCTGGTCGGCGATACGCTGATCGAGGAGCTGCCGCTGACCTTCACCGCGGTGGCCACCGACCTGGATCGCGGACGCGAAGTGTGGCTCAGCCGCGGCAGCCTGTTCGATGCCATCCGCGCGTCGATCGCAATACCCACCGTGTTTCGCCCGTACACCATCGATGGCCGGCGCCTGATCGACGGCGCGCTGCTCAACCCGGTGCCGGTGACGCCGTTGATCCGCGAGACGGCCGATTACCTGGTGGCCGTCAGCGTGGACGGCCCGGCCGTGGTCACCGCACCCGCGGAGTTGCCGGTGGAAACACCGCACGGGGGCAACGGCTACCGGCAGCGCATCGGCGATTTCATCGGCCGCATGATCCCGCACAACGAAGCCCGCCCGGCAGTGCCCAGCGCGTTCGAGCTGCTAACGCAATCGATGGATCTGATGCAGGCGAACCTGTCGCGGCTGCGGCTGGCCGCCTACGAGCCGGATCTGCTGATCCAGCTGCCGCGCAACATGGCCAGCGTGTACGAGTTCTACCGCGCCAGCGAACTGATCGAGCGCGGCCACGAACAAGCCCGCGAGGCGCTCGCCAACTGGCGCCACGGCGGGTCACCCGTTCGCAATCCCTGACGCCGGCCTCAGCGCGGTTTGTGCCGGCGCAGCCACTGCTCCATCAATGCTTTCAGCGCCACCGCGTCGTTGTGCTCCTCATCGCGCGCGCCGTACAGCAAGGTCACCGGCTCCTTGGCGGATCGCCGCGCAAGCGCTTGCCAGACGTCGGCCGACTCGGCCAGCTCGGCCGCGTAGCGCTGGCGGAATTCGTCCCACAGCGCCGGGTCATGGCCAAACCACTTGCGCAGTTCGGTGGACGGCGCCAGCTCCTTGGCCCAGACGTCCATCAGCACCGCTTCCTTCTTCAATCCGCGCGGCCACAGGCGATCGATCAACACGCGGTAACCGTCGCCCTCGGCGGGTGCCGCGTAGACGCGTTTGATGGCGATGCCCATGACAACCTCCGCAGGCCGCGCGCAGGCGGCGGTTACAGTTCCTCGACCACGGTGACCTTGCCGCGGCGCATCAGCCAGGCCACGCCGCGCAGGTCGGCCAGCCCCACCCACAGCCGGTCCAGCATGCCGTACTTGGAAACCCCCGCCGTGCGCGGGCGGTGGCCCACCGGCACGCTCCGGGTCTGGAAGCCGGAGCGCTTCACCAGCGCGGGCAGGTAGCGATGCATGTGATCGAAATAGGGCAGGCGCAGGAACACCTCGCGCTCGAACAATTTCAGCCCGCAGCCGGTGTCCGGCGTGGCGTCACGCAGCATGCGCGAACGCACCGCGTTGGCGATCTTCGAGGAGATGCGCTTGTTGAAACTGTCGCGGCGGGTGGTGCGCCAGCCGGCGAACAACCGCACGTCGGCCGCGGCGGCATCGCGTGCGGCCAGCAACTTGGGGATATCGGCCGGATCGTTCTGGCCATCACCATCCAGCGTGGCGATCCACGGTGCCTGCGCCGCCCGCACACCGTTCCACACCGCCGTGCTCTGGCCGCTGCGGGTGACGTGATGCAACACGCGCAACTCCGGGTACAGCGCCTTCTGCGCCGCCAGCACCGCACGGCTGTCATCGCTGGAATCGTCGTCGATGTAGATGACCTCGAACGCCAGCTTGCCGCGCAGCGCGGCGGCGATCTCGGCCAGCAACGGCGGGATGTTGTCGCGCTCATTGAACACGGGAACGACGACGGATAATTGCGGCATGGGGAAGCCTTTGGGCGGAATGGGGGCAGCGCGCGGCGCAGCAACCCCAGTTTAATGCCATCGCGCCCACATCCGCGCCCCTAGACTTCCACCGGAATCCCCCCAAAGGATCGGCCATGAAATTCCGATATCGCCGCTCCGTCGGCTGGTTGCTGGTGGCGGTTGTGATGCTGGTGGTGGCGCGGCTGGCGTTGCCGTATGCGGTCAAGAGCTACCTCAACCAGCGCATGGACCGCATGGGCGATTACCGCGGCCAGCTGGCCGATGTGGACATCCACCTGTGGCGCGGCGCCTACGGCATCGACGGGCTGAAGGTGGTCAAGGTCAGCGGCAAGGTGCCGGTGCCGCTGTTCGATGCCGCCCACGCCGATATCGCGATCAGCTGGCGCGCACTGACCCACGGCCACCTGCGCGGCGAGGTGGCGTTCACCCGCGCATCGCTGAATTTCGTGGATGGCGACGGCAACGCCAACGGCCAGTCCGGCGAGGGCGTGAACTGGCGCGACCAACTGGAGATGCTGGTGCCGATCCGGCTGGACGAACTGGCGGTGCACGACAGCACGGTCACCTTCCACAACTTCACCTCGCATCCGCGGGTGGACATGAAGATGACCGACGTGAATGGCACCGTCGTCAACCTCACCAACGCCGACCGCCACCGGGGCCGGCGCGTGGCCATCCTCCAGGCCACCGCCAGGGTGCTGCAGGATGCGCCGCTGCAGGTCAAGGCCAGCATCGATCCATTGGAGCGCAGCGGCGATTTCGCCATGGAACTGCGCATCAGGGACATCCAGCTGACCCGCCTCAACGACTTCGCCCGCGCCTACGCCAGGCTGGATTTCGCCGGCGGCAGCGGCGATTTCGTGATGCAGCTGGAAGCGCGCGACGGCCAACTCGACGGCTACGCCAAGCCGCTGCTGCATGGGGTCGAGATCTTCAGCTGGAAGCAGGACGTGGAGGAGGACAAGAAGAACCCGCTGCGCGTGGCGTGGGAAGCCGTGGCGCAGGGCGTCACCTCGCTGTTCAAGAATCAGGCACAGGACCAGTTCGCCACCCGGGTGCCGATCAGCGGGCGCATCGACGACAGGAAACTGGGCACCTGGGCGGCGATCGTGGGCGTGCTGCGCAACGCGTTCGTGAAGGCGTACACGCCGCAGTTGGAGGATCTGAAGCCCGCGCCCAAACCCGACCGCGGTGGCTGATGCGGGATGCTGGCTCGCCCGCGGCAGGCCGGTCGGGCGAACGACGAGGCGGACTAGGCTTGTTCGACTCGAACGTGACGCGTTACCAGCTCCACCACGGCCAGCACCAGGCCGTGGCCCGCCATCGCCACGGTCCACCAGATCGTCGGCCACCGCATGATGGCGATGTCGCCCATGCCCAGGCCGATGCCGGCGAACACCATCATCCCGAACAGATATCCGGCGAGATGGATGAGAACGGACAGGCGCAGGTCCGCAAGCTCTTTCGCCTTCCCGTCGCGGGTGACTTTCGCAGCCCGCGCGTCCGCATCGACCATCAATGTCGCGACGTCGACGCCAAAGGCGGCCGCCAGAGCCATGATCGATTCGCGCGCGGCCTTCTCGCCGTTCTCGATCCGCTGCACTGTCCTCAAGCTGATACCAGCCACTTCGGCCAGGTGCTCCTGGGACCAGCCGCGTCCGTCGCGCCAACGCCGCACCTGTGCCCCGTCCGCCTGAATCTGCATCGTGGTGTTCCTGTTGTCGCCGGCATCCGGCCGGGTTCCAGAGTGCCGCATGGCCGCTGATTTGCAACGCCAGCGTTGTGCCAGCGGTCCGCCAGCACGCCGCCACTCGCGCGCCATCGGGCCAGGAAACGAGGTTCCGTCCGTGCCCGCCGAGCGTGGCGACGTTGGCGGTCACCGGCGGCACCAGCGACTGCGGGTTCCAGACGGTGATGAGAGTGAAGCGCCACGCGGGTCCGGAGAGGCGGCCCGCGTCAGCTCCGCGGATGCAGGCCAACCGATCGCCAGCGCGACCCATGCGCCATCATCCAGCCATAGCCGGTAGCGCGCGCCGGGATAGATGCCGACGGCGGATATGGCGGCGCGCGGCGCTGCTATCCTGCGAGGTTTCCACGACTCTCGGGTGATCCATGGCCGCTGCGCCCCTGCACGTGATCGTCCTCGCCGCCGGTGCCGGTACGCGAATGAAATCGGCCCGGCCCAAGGTGCTGATGCCGTTGGCCGGCCAGCCCCTGCTGGCGCATGTGGTGAACGCGGCGCGGGCGTTGCAGCCGGCCGCGATCCACATCGTGCACGGCCACGGCGGCGACCAGGTGCAGGCGGCGTTTGCTGACCAGACCGACCTGCGCTGGGCGCTGCAGGCCGAGCGCCTGGGCACGGGCCACGCGGTGGAACAGGCGCTGGCCGGTGTGCCGGATGGTGTTCGCGTGCTGGTGCTTTACGGCGACGTGCCGCTGACCCGCGTCGAGACCCTGCAGCGGCTGGTGCACAGCGGCAGCGCGCTGGGCCTGCTCACGATGCGCCTGGCCCAACCGCGCGGCTACGGCCGCGTGCTGTGCGATGACGCCAGCCGCGTGCAGGCAGTGGTCGAGGAGAAGGACGCCGATGCGCAGCAGCGCGCGGTGGATCTGGTCAACACCGGCATCCTGGTGGCCGACGCGCAGGCGCTGCGCGGCTGGATCGGGCGGCTCGATCGCAACAACGCCCAGGGCGAGTACTACCTCACCGACATTTTCGGCATGGCCGCACAGGAAGGCCAGCCGGCGCTCAGCGTCGAATGCGACGATCCGGTGGAAGCGGCCGGCGCCAACGATCCGCTGCAACTGGCCGAACTGGAAGCCGCCTACCGACGCCGCGCCGCCGCGGCGCTGATGCGCGAGGGCGTGCGTCTGGCCGACCCCTTGCGCCTGGACGTGCGCGGCACGGTCGAGACCGGCAGCGACGTGGAGCTGGATATCGACGTGATCCTGGAAGGCCGCGTGCAACTGGGCGACCGCGTGCGCATCGGCCCGTTCTGCCGCCTGCACAACGTGCAGCTGGCCGCGGGCACCGTGGTGCAATCGCATTGCGACCTGGACGGCGTAGTCACCCATGGCCCCTGCACCATCGGCCCGTTCGCGCGGCTGCGTCCCGGCACCGAGCTGGATGCGGGCGTGCACATCGGCAACTTCGTGGAAACCAAGAAAACGCACCTGGGCGAGGGCAGCAAGGCCAACCACCTCACCTATCTCGGCGACAGCGTGGTGGGCAGCGGCGTCAACATCGGCGCCGGCACCATCACCTGCAACTACGACGGTGTGAACAAGTTCCAGACCCACATCGGCGACGGCGCCTTCATCGGCTCCAACAGCTCGCTGGTGGCGCCGGTGACGATCGGCGCGCAGGCCACCATCGGCGCCGGCTCGGTGATCACCCGCGACGCGCCCGAGGGCGAGCTCACGGTGGCGCGTGGTCGGCAGCTGACGTTGCCGGGCTGGAAGCGGCCGGTGAAACAGCCGCGCTGAGCGCGAGAGGTCGGCGGCGGCGGTGATCCAGGTCAGTGCCGGTACGCAGGCCGGCCAGCATGCTGTGGGCTCCCCCAGTGACGGAGTCACCGCATGTCCCCCACCCACCTCATCGTCAACCTCCGAAATGAGCACGCGCAAATGCGCGACATGCTGGATTCGGTGCGGCGCGTCGGCATTTCCACGCCGGAAGGCCAGCGCCAGCTGAAAAAGGCGCGACAGTTGATCGTCGACCACCTACATCACGAGGACACCCACCTCTACCCCGCCCTGCGCGCCAGCCCGCAAACCCAGCCGCTGGCCAACGAATACGCCAACGAAATGCAGGAACTCTCACGCGAGATCCTGGCCTTCTTCGACGGCATGGAACGCGAGCACGACGACCTGGTGTTCGCCCGCGGCTTCGGCAAGTTGATGGGTGTGCTCAA